>JBOGJN010000283.1:0-3703 GCA_050745445.1 Thermoanaerobaculia bacterium | reverse complement strand
GGAGCAGCCCCTGTCATCCTGAGGAGCAGCCCCTGTCATCCTGAGGAGCAGCCCCTGTCATCCTGAGGAGCAGCCCCTGTCATCCTGAGGAGCGAAGCGACGAAGGATCCGCTTCGGTTGGCTTCTGCGCGCCCCTCAGGGAGAGGGAGAAGCCGGGCGCTCCCACTTGCCATAGACGTAGCTGCCGCAGCAGCGGGCGCAGATCGGCAGCGGCTCGCGCGCGAGCTTCTCCCGGAAGGCCCAGGCCTTCTTCCCCGTCCAGATCTCGCGGAAGGCCTGCCGGCGCACATTACCGATGGTGTAATCGGGGAAGTCTCCGCAGAAGCAGACCTCGCCGTCCGGCTCGACCTGCGCAAAGTACCAGGCGACCGGGCACAGGCTGTGTCCGAATGTTTGCGAGAATTCCGAAAAGTATTCCGGCACCCTTTCGGCCGGCACATCGGGCACGAAGGAGACCCAGGGGTTGCCCTTCGCCGAATCGAGGAAGCGGCGGCGTCTCAACCCTTTCAGGAGCTTCACTAGCTCCAGCATCTGCCGCTCCTTCGACGCGGAGACCTGCGACCAGTCAAAGTCGAAGCCCTTCCAGGAATCACCCGACACACCGAAGGTCTCTCGCATGACGCGCTCGTACTCGGCGCCGACCTCCTTCGGGATGAACCAGCGCAGGCCCACATTGATCGTGTCGAGTGGAAGCCCGCGCAGGACCTCGACGGCCGGAGCAATCGCGTCGATGTTCAACTCGGTGATCGGCAGGATCGCAAGCTGCATCGGCAGAACGCAATGCAGTTTTCTTCTCCACGCCGCCACGGCGCGCACACCGGCGGCCGCCTTTTCAAAACTGTCGTTCTGTCCCCGGATCCGGTTGTGGACCTCCGGCGGGCCGTCGATCGAGACGGCGATCGAGTCGATCCCGATTTCCACCAATTCCCGCGCGTGTTGCTCCAGGCGGCCGCCATTGGTGATGACCGTGCAGGTCAAGCCGCGTCGCTTGACCTCCCGGATCAGGGGAAGGATGTCCGGATAGAGAAATGGCTCGCCGCCAAAGAGGGAAACGATCGGCCTCCACGGCGCGATCTCGTCGAGAAGGCGGACGTAGTCGGTCAGCGCGAGCTGGCGTTTCAAGCCGATCAGCTCCTGGATCCGCTGTCGCTCGGCCGCCCCGTCGGTCGCCGCCGCCGAGTCGCTGTGCGAGCGGAAGATGCCGGTATCGCCCCACTGCCCGCACATCTTGCAGCGCAGGTTGCAGAGGTTCGTGACCCGAAGCTGCACGAAGGTCGGCATCGGCAGGTTTTCCGCCCGTGGCGAGGTCAGATGCGTCATGACCTCCTGGCGGCCGCGGGTCATGCGGCCCAGGTGCCGCCGCGCGAACCCCGCCAGCTGGACGCCCCGCAGAAAACTCATCGCTCGTTTACCGTTTACCTTTTCCCGTTTCCCGTCCCCCGTGGCTGGCATACAGGTCGATCACGCGCTCGATCGCCCGCCGGCAAACGGCACAGAAGGGAACATCGTTACGCGAGAACATCACGCAGTCCACCTGCGGACGGTAATACCCCTTCGCCTCGTACAAGGCCCCCTCGAAGGCCCCCACCTTCCCGGCGTAGGTCTCGGAGGAGAGCAGGCGCGTTTCCGCCTGTTTCTGCTCGCGGAAAAGCACATCCATCTCCTCCTCGGGGCGGTTCTCCGCACGAATCTGCCGCCGGCGTTTCTGGATCTCCCGCGACTGCTTTTCGAAGGCTTCCTTCGACCAGGGAGTCGCCACGGGCGTTGCAGGGGACACGAGATCCTTCCACTTGAAGTCGTTGGAATCGTGGAGGGCCGTCACATTGGGCTCCCACGGCTCGACGCGCTCGCTCGACGGCTCGTAGGCCACATCCGACGTGTAGTACTCGTCCGCCAACCCCGCAAAGTGGTGGCCGAACTCGTGCACGAAGACGTAGGGCGCCCAGAGGCTGTCGGCCGCCACCGTGGAATAAAGGTTGAAGATCCCTCCGCCGCCGTAGGTGCGTGTGTTAGCCAGAATCTCCACGAACTCGTAGGGGGCGAAGGAGGCGACGTCCCGGAAGGAGCGGTTCTCGAAGGTCAAGACGTAACGCTCCGAGCCGAAGGCGTCGTAGGTGGCCCCGATGCGGGAGCGGCGGTGGATGCCGGTCGAAGGGCGTGAGACGCCGGATTCCTCCGAGACAGGACAGAGCCCCCAGACGTTGAAGTCGGAGCGACGCTGCCTGAAGGGGGAGACCGAGAAAAGAGTCTCGGCCAGACGGCGCGCGTCCTTGTCGAATTTCTCCCTCTCCGAGGCCGTGTAGCCGTCCCCCAGGATCAGGAAGTCCACCTTCTCCGCGGGTGGACCGTGCTTCTCGATCGTGAGAAGCGGTCCCGGCGAGGGAGGTCTGGCGGTGTCCACGAACTTGTCCTTCGGGTCTACGAGCGTGGACCAGACCTCGCGGAAGGCGTTCCTGGCGTCGCGCTTCTTCAAGACAATTTGAACCGGGCCAGCCGGCGCGGGGAAACGCAGCGACTCATGGAAGGTTCGGAAGATCTCCTTGGCCTCCCCGGTGGTCTCCCACTCCCCGTAGATCGAGGCGAACCCGCGCGAATAGAGAATACGGTTGGACGCCCGGTCGATCACCTCGAAGAAGTACTTGCCGAGGTTTGTGTCGTCGATCGCGCGGCCGGGGTTGCCCGGCCACTCGAGCAGCTCGAGCACGACGCGGTCGAGGCTGAACCGCTCTTCGGAGGCGTTGCCGGTATGGAAGTAGTCGACCCGCATCGTGTGCGGCGCAGCCGAAACCCTGGTCGTCATCGCAGCGTAAAGCAACACGAAGAGGATTCGGTTGTGCATACGATCACGTATCCTACGCCCCTTGGAATGAGTCGAGAGTCGAGAGTTCAGGGTCGAGAGTCGCGAGCGGGAACGGCCCTGGCTTTTTTCTCCTTATTCTCTTGACTCTCGACTCTTGACTCTCGACTTTTTCAGGGAGGTTCAATGATTCACGAGAACATCCTGGGCACGATCGGCAACACCCCGATCGTTCGGATCAACCGCCTCGCGCCGCCGCACGTCACGATGTACGTCAAGTGCGAGGCCTTCAATCCCCTCTCCTCGGTCAAGGACCGCCTTGCCATCGCCATCATCGAGGACGCCGAGCGGCGCGGGACCATCCGACCCGGCCAAACGGTCGTCGAGGCCACCTCCGGCAACACGGGGATCGCGCTTGCCATGGTCTGCGCGGTCAAGGGGTATCCCTTCGTGGCCATCATGTCGGACAGCTTCTCGGTCGAGCGGCGCAAGCTGATGAGGGCGCTCGGGGCGAAGGTCATCCTGACGCCGGCCGCCGCGCGGGGAACCGGGATGGTGAAGAAGGCAGAGGAGCTCGCGAAGAAGAATGGCTGGTTCCTGGCGCGGCAGTTCGAGAACCCGGCCAACCCCGAGTACCACCGCAACACGACGGGTCCCGAGATCCTGCGTGACTTCGCGGGAAAGCGCCTCGACTACTGGGTCACGGGCTACGGCACCGGCGGGACGCTCACCGGGGCCGGAGAGATGCTAAAGAAGGCGCGCCCCGACATCCGGATCGTCGTCACGGAGCCGGAAGGAGCGGCGTTGCTCTCGGGCAAACCGTGGCAGCCACACAAGATCCAGGGGTGGACGCCGGACTTTATCCCCGTGGTCCTAAACCGCGAGATCTACGACGAGATCGTGACG
>JBOGJN010000282.1:0-5197 GCA_050745445.1 Thermoanaerobaculia bacterium | reverse complement strand
CCTGAACAACCACTTCCGCGGCCAGGCGGTGACCAACGCCCTACAGCTCCAGCAAATGCTGACCGGCGAGATTCGCAGCATCCCGGAGACCCTGCGCGACGCCTATCCGGTGCTCGCGGCGGCGGGTCATCCTTCCGGGGGTCCCGCGCAGATGCCCCTCTTCGGGACATCCGCCAGGACGGGCCCTAAGGCGTGAACTGAAAATCCCGAATATCCCGGAAGGGAATCCCGCGGTCCGTGAAATCGGGGCGGTAGTACTTGTTGGCGGTCTCGAACTCCTGCTGGAAGCCGCGGTCCATTCCGCTTGACGCAAGCGCAGCGAGCGCCTCCTCCCACTCGGCCGCCGTGAGGAAACGGTTCAGGGCAGCGTATCGCGGGTCCGAGGCCGCGCGGTGGATCGGATAGTACTGAGCCATGAGCGAGATGGCGACGCGCGGCGAGAGCGCCTCGGCAATCCAGGCGAGCGACTCGGCCACGCCTGCGACGCGGTTCGGCAACACCAGCACGCGCACCAGCAGACCGCTCTGCAGCAACCCGCTCTCCCCGAACACGAGGGCCGAACCTTTCTGCCGGTACATCTCGACCAGGGCTTCGCGGGCGCGGTCGGCATAATCGGGCACCTTCGAAAAGAGCCAGCCGGCGGCGTTCTCCGCGTATTTGAGGTCGGGCAGATAAACATCAACGATGCCCTCGAGCAGGCGCAGGACCTCGACCGAGTCGTAGGCATTCGTGTTGTAGACGATCGGGATCTTCAGCCCCGCCCGCGCGGCGATCAGCACCGCCTTCGCCATCTGCGGCGCATAGTGCGTCGGCGAGACAAAACCAATGTTGTGGCAGCCGCGGGCGGCAAGCTCGACCATCATCTCGGCCACCCGCTCGACGGTCACCTCGTTGTGACGCTCTCTCGGATAGTTCTGGCTGATCTGGTAGTTCTGGCAGTAGACACACCGCAGGTTGCAGTTGCCAAAGAAGATGTTCCCGGCTCCCCGAGTCCCCGAGAGAACCGGCTCCTCGCCGAAATGCGGTGTGTACGAAGAGACGATCGGGCTTAACCCCGAGGCGCAGGAGCCGAGCACGTCCTGGAGGCGGTTGTTGCCGCAGTCGCGCGGGCAAACGGTGCAGGAGGCGAGCAAGCCGTACAGCCGCTCGACCCGTTTCTCCAGCTCCCCGGACGCGAGCAACGCGAGGTACCCCGGCATGTCTGCCACGCAAGTAAGGATATCCTCAAGCGCAGGGGTTCCGGCCCTGGCGGAGGACCGCGAATGAGGGATTCCCCGCGGATGCCAAACGCTCTGCGCGTGCTCGCGACCGAGGTCGCCGCGTACGCGATCCTCGTCACGCTCTATCTCGTGGTGGTGCTAAAGGCACTGCGTCCGTGGCTGGCTGCGCTGGCCGCCCGGCACGACGCCGCTTACGCTCTCTGCTGTCTCCTGCTCATGCTCGGGCAGGGGGTGATCCTGGAGTCTTTGACCACATGGCTGCTGCGCCGGTTCGCGCGGGCCCGGCGGCGGGAGAACGTGCAGGAGAAGGCGTTCTGAACTTCCCGATCGCCGGCGTGACGCTGTCTCCGTTCGGGCTCATCGCGATCGGCCTGGTCGTCGGGGCTCTGGGGGGCTTCTTCGGCGTCGGCGGATCCTTCCTGGCGGGCCCGGCTCTCTACACGCTCGGTCTGCCGATGAACTTCGTGGTGGGAACCGATCTGGCCCACATCATGGGTAAGTCGATCGTGGCCGCCAGGAGGCACCGCGCACTCGGGAACGTAGACCTGAAGCTCGGTCTGCTCATGGCGGGCGGCACGCTCGCGGGCGTCGAGCTCGGCGCACAGGCCGTCCAGGTTTTGAAGCGCCACAACCTGACGGACGTGGTGCTCGGCAGCACGTTCGCGGTGATCCTGCTCGTGATCGGCGCGTTCATGCTGTGGGAGAGCCTCGGCGCGCTGCGGCGTCGCGGCCGCGGCACTGCGATCCGCGGACGCGGAAAGGACCGCGACCGTCTCCACTTTACGGCCCTGGCGCGCCGAATTCGCGCGATTTCGCTTCCGCCTCATGTCTCGCTCCCGGCCTCGGGCATCGAGAGAATCTCGCTCTGGGCCATCGTGGCCGTTGGCCTCGTGGGAGGGTTCTTCTCGGGGCTGCTCGGCGGAGGCGCGGGCTACATCCGGATGCCCTCGCTCGTGTACGTGCTAGGAGTTCCGACGCATGTCGCGATCGGCACCGACCTCTTCGAAATCATCCTCTCAGCCGGCTACGGGACCGTTTCCCACGCGTTGAAGGGAAACGTGGACATCCTGATCGCGCTCGTCATGCACACGGGCGCGGCCGTCGGGGCTCAGATCGGCGCGGCTGCGACGGAAAGGTTCCACGGTGCCCGCATCCGTCTGGCCTTTGTGCCGCTGCCGCTGCTGGGCGCCGCCATTCTGATCTTCGAGATCCTGCGCCGCGGGGTGTGGAAGCCATGAGCGGGAGAGGCGCTCAGGGACAGGTTCTCGTCCTGACCGACGGCTCTCCCGCGGGCGACGGCGCGGTCCGCCTGGCCACGGAGATCGCCCGCGCGCTCTCCTCTGCGCTCGCGATTCTGGGAGTCTCCGGTCGTTCCGAAGAGGACAGCCGGATCGCCCAGGCCGTCGCCGCCGCTCAGGCTCATGCAAGGCCGCGCGTCTCGTCCCTCGAGACGATCCAGGCGACGGGAGAACTGCTTTCCGTCGTCGAACGGCGTGTTTCGGAGAGCCCGACGAGCCTGGTCGTGCTCGGCGCCAGTCCGCACGGGGCCGCGAGCCCCGACCGGGTCGCGTCGCGCGTCTGGAAAATCGTCAGGACGCTTTCCCCGCCGGTTCTGGTGGTTCCGGAGGGAAGCGTCACGCTGTCGAGCTTTCTTTTTTGCACCGGGGGCGCCCGCTACATCGAGGAAGGGGCCGGTCTCGCCGCCGAGATCGCGGCCGGCGTCGGGGCACGCGTCACTGTGTTCCACGTCTCGCCGCACGTGCCGGCGATGTACGGAGAACGCCTCGAGCGCGAAGAGGAAAGCGCCGAGGACTTCCTGCGTTCCAACTCGCGTCTGGCCCGAAACATCCGCCGTCAGATCGACATCTTCCGGCAGAAGGGCGCGCCGACCGACTTCCGGGTGAACGCAGGAGACGTTGGCAACGCCGTCGAGCGGGAACTGCGGCGCGGCGGCCATGACCTCGTGATTGTCGGTTCCTCCCCGGCGGGGGGCCCGATCCGAACCTATATGCTCGGAAACGTCACGCGAGACATCCTGGCGTTTGCCTGGCGCCCCTTCCTGGTGCTGCGTTCCCGCCAGCCGGGGTTCTGGTCGGAGGTCTGGCGGATCCTTGCCGAGCCATCCTCCGTTTAGCACCATGCCCGAGTCGTTCGCGAGCCGGCTCCTGCGCTGGCGATTCAATTTTTTCCCCGCCTATCGGGGCACGGGGAGCCGCGTCACCTACGTCGCGGCAGACTTCCGCGAGGTCCGGCTCATCCTGCCGCTCAACCGGCGCACGCGAAACTACGTCGGAACGATTTTCGGGGGGAGTCTTTACGGAGCCGTGGACCCGCTCCACATGATCCTGTTGATGAAAATCCTCGGCCCCGGCTACACGGTCTGGGACAAGGCGGCCACGATCCGCTTCGTCAAGCCCGGCCGGTCAACACTCTCCGCCCGTGTGGCCATTGACGAAGCGGAGATCCAAACCATTCGAAGAATGCTCGAGACCGCGTCTTCGATCGACCGAGTCTACCGTGCGGACTTGAGCGACGCGGACGGTCTCGTGCACGCGAGCGTCGAGAAGACGGTCTACATCCGCAAGAACAGTTGAGCGGCACGGCCGCCGCACCCGGATTCTCGATGGCCGCCCGGGCAAGACCCGGCAGGGGGCCGGAAACCCTCATCCTCTCTCGGGCCTATGAATGCCGTTGAGAAGCTCCTTGCTCGCGCGGGTCTCCCGTCGCGGCCTTCTCGACGTCTCCCCCTTCCTCCCGGGCGATCTCGGCGAGAAGCCTCCTGGAAACGGCCGAGCGCGGCTTCTCGACCGTGATGTCCCGCCGCGAGGCGAAGGCGTCGCGATGCTTGATCAGAAGCCAGCTCGGACGCCCCGAAGCCGAACGCCGCGTCCGGACAAGCACCCAGGAGCCCTTGAGCTTCTTCCCGTTCAGCGTGAACTTCAGCTCTCCCTTCTTGAGGCTCGCGTCCACGTCCGTCTCCTCGGGAGACCAGGTTCCCCTGTCCCAGAGCATCACCGTGCCCGCGCCGTACTGCCCCTCCGGAATCGTCCCCTCGAAGTCCGCGTACTCCCGCGGGTGATCTTCCGTTGGCATCGCCAGCCGCTTGGCCGAGGGGTCGAGCGAGGGCCCCCTGGGAACCGCCCAGGAGAGGAGCACGCCGTTCCACTCCAGCCGGAAGTCGTAATGAAGCTGTGTCGCCCGGTGTTTCTGGATCACGTACGCGAGCGGGCTCGAGGAGCTCGCGCGGCCGGACTTCCGGGGGGAAGGCTCCGCCGTGTCAGCGAAGCGACGTCGGCGGCGAGGCTCTTGAGGGCCCAAGGACAGCTCTCGTCGCCCAAACTATCACTCGGCCGCGGCCGCGGACGCGGCTCCGGCAAGCGCTCACGCTAATATGGAGAGGCATGCGCGAGGTCCTGGTATGGGTCGCCACGGTCGAGATCCTGGGGCTCGCGTCGCTTCCCCTCCTGCGCGCCTTTTTTCGAAATCGCCGGGACGCCGCGCTGCTTTCGAGGCCCCTGGGGCTCGCTCTGGCCGCCTACGTCGGATGGGCGCTCGCCTTTCTGATCGGTTTCCACCGCGGGACTCTCCTGGCCGCTATCGTCGCCCTGGGCGTCGCCTCCTACATCGTTCACCGGAAAGCGGTCGGCGGCCGCACGCGCGAGCCCCTCTGGGGACCCGAGGAGAAGCTCGCCGCGATCCTCTTCTGGTCGTCCACCGGCGTCTTCCTCCTGATCCGGGGAGCGCTCCCGGAGATCTTCGGACAGGAAAAGTTCATGGACCTCGCGTTCTTGAACTCCCTGACGCGCAATTCGGTGATGCCGCCCGCCGATCCCTGGATGGCGGGCAAGTCGATCAACTATTACTACTGGGGCTATCTGCTCGCGGCGGCGCTGGCGAAGATCTCCGGAGTGACGACGTTTGTGTCCTACAACCTGTCGATCGCGACCTTCGCCGGGTACGCCTTCGTCTCCGCGGCC
>JBOGJN010000281.1:0-7915 GCA_050745445.1 Thermoanaerobaculia bacterium | reverse complement strand
TGAGCGCCGCTCCGCCCGCGACCACGATCGCGTAAGCCTCGCTCTCGAGGGCCAGGACGTCGCCCAGCTTCTGGAGCGCATCATCCACATCCAATGTGCCAGTTGAGGACATATAATCTTTCTTATTAAGATAGATAATCTATCTTATAGAGCGCTATTATATATCACGTCAGCGAGTTCTTCCTGGGGATTCGGGAGATGAAATACAATGCCTCCTTTAAGGCCGTGAACGGGGGTCCGACCGGCAGGCTCCCCTCCCACTCGCCAGGGAGGGGATAGGTGCACCCGGACGCCGGGACAGGGACCATCGCGGTACGGCCTCTCTACCCGTGGCCTTGATGTAGCGGGCCATCTCAGGACTCAGGGTCAGGTCTGTGATTGTGTGACTTCCCCGGCCCGACGTCTCCCTGTCCCAATCGAGCGCCTTCGCGACGGTCTTGTCGGAAACGCCGAGCTCGCTCCTATCACCGACAGGCCAAGGCCCAGGGCCCGTAACTGACTCGCGGCCCTAGCGATGCGCTGGTAGACTGGAATCGTTGCTTCGAACAAGACCGCCTCGAACGGCATCTCCCCGGCGGTTCGAACTCTTTGCGAACGTGTCCACCATTTTCCCTCCGATTCGGGGCGTCGTCCTGGCGGCCTGTCTCGTGCTTTCGGGCGCGATCGCGGCTCCCGCGGCCGCCCCCGATTCCGCGACCCTTCTCTGGCGTGGAGGGTCGTACGCGGTCGGGATCGCGGGCACAAACGAATTCCGGGTGGCCGATGTGGCGCGCGCCCTGGGGTTCGAGGTCTCGACGGAGAAGGCCACCGGCGTTGTGACCCTCTCCTCAGCCGGCCACCAGATCTTCCTGGGCGCCGGAACGACTCAGGTCCCGGTCGATCAGCGCATCGTGCAGATCTCGCGCGCCGCGCGAACGGTCGGCGACGATCTCTACGCTCCGGAGGACTTCTTCGAGAAGGCGCTCTTCCCGCTCGTGGGCGCTCGAGGCACGTATGACTCCTCCCGGCGCGTCTGGGCGCTTCTGGAAGTCACCCCCGTGCTCGGCCTCGAAGTGGCGGTGGTTCATCTCGAGCCCACGACGCAGATCGTCCTGAAGGAGTCCGCCCCGGCCCGCTTCGTCGCGACGCTTGCGGAGACAAACTTTCAGGTCCGCTGGCCCGACCAAAAGATTGTCGCGGCCTTCAGCGAACGCCACTACGAGGATCCCCTGGTCTCCACCGTCCGTCTCTCGAGCGACGCGGCCACCATCGAGTTCCGAGAGAAAGGCCTGACTGCCCGCGCTTATCCCTTGACCAACCCCGACCGCCTGGTCGTCGAGGTCGGGCGTCCGCCGGCTGGGCTCGCCGCCGCGGCCCCCGCCCCGGCGCCGCCCCCGGCGGTCACGATCGTGATCGACCCTGGCCACGGAGGCGCCGAGACCGGAGCCATCGGCCCGGGCGGCCTGCAGGAGAAAGAGGTTACGCTCCAGATCGCGCGGCAGCTGGCCGCCGCGCTCTCCCGCACCCTTCCCTGCCGCGTGATCTATACGCGCGATTCCGACAGCGCGATTTCCCTGGATGACCGAACGGCGGTCGCCAACCACGAGAAGGCGAATCTCTTCCTCTCGATCCACGCCAACTCCTCCCGCACGCCCGGGGCGAAAGGCTCGGAAACCTACTATCTGTCGCTCGAAGCCTCCGACAAGCTGGCGCAGGAGGTCGCAAACCGGGAGAATCAGGTCGGCCCGACACCAATGCCCGGCGCCGGTTCCTCCGGCAACCCCGACCTGGCCTTCATCCTCTGGGACCTGGCCCAGAGCGCGCACCTGAAGGAATCAAGCGAACTGGCCGAGGCGATTCAGGAAGAGTTGAACGCTCTTTCCGGGACGCAGAACCGGGGCATCAAGCAGGCGCCCTTCCGCGTGCTCGTGGGCGCCACGATGCCGGCCGTGCTCGTGGAGACGGCCTTTATCTCGAATCCGGAGGAGGAGAAGACGCTCGCCCTGCCCACCTTTCAGCAGAACGTCGCCGATGCCGTCGCTCGAGCCGTGGGCCGCTTCTTCGCGCGCCGCAAGGGGGACGCGCAGACGACGCCCGCCGCACCCACGCCTGCGCGGACCCCATGACCCGCCGCACGGCCGCGATCCTGCTTCTCGCGCTCGCGGCCGCGGTGGTCGTGCTCATTGTCGTGCACCGCTCGGGTTCTTCTCAGGGCCGGCGCCGGTCCCGGCTCTTTCTGCGCGTTACGCCCGTAGCCCCCGCGCCCATCTCCCCCGCGCCCGGTGCGCCGCCCGTGACAGCGACCGAAACCGTCCGCGTGACGCTCTTCTTTCCGGGACAGGAAGATGCGAAGCTGCGGCCGGAGGAACGCGACATTCCCAAACCAGCCGATGCCGCCGCCTATTTGAAGGCCCTCTTTGCGGAGCTTTCCCGGGGACCCACGCAGAACGCGTTCCTTCCCGCCCTGCCGCGGAGGATTCGGCTGCGCAACGCGTTCCTTCTGCCAGACGGGGTCGCGGTCCTCGACCTGGCGGTCGATAGCGGTCTGGCATTTGGATCGCAGGAGGAACTGACGATCGTCGCCTCGCTCGTGGACACGGTGCTCCAGAACGTGGCCGACATCAGCCGCGTGCGAATCCTCGTCAACGGAGAGCCTGCCGAGACGCTCTCGGGTCACGTGGATCTGACGCAGCCGCTTGCCTATCTGCGTCACGAGCTTGCCCCTTGAGCCACGTCACCGCGCGTCCCGACGGCAGGAAACCCTCCGAAATGCGGCCGGTCGCAATCGAGCCGGGCGCGGCCCGCCACGCGGAGGGCTCGGCCTTGATCACGCTCGGGCACACTCGGGTTCTCTGCGCGGCTTCGGTGGAAGACCGCGTGCCCCCCTTCTTGAAGGGAAGCGGTTCGGGGTGGATCACGGCCGAATACGGCATGCTGCCGCGCGCGACGCACACCCGCTCGGCCCGGGAGGCCGCGGCGGGAAGGCAGGGGGGACGCACGCACGAGATCCAGAGGTTGATCGGCCGGGCCCTGCGGAGCGTCACGGAGTTGCGGGGCCTGGGCGAGCGCACCATCACGCTCGACTGCGATGTGCTCGAGGCCGACGGCGGCACGCGTTGCGCGGGGATCACCGGCGCCTGTGTCGCGCTGGCGATGGCGCTCGGCAGACTCGTGCGCCAGGGCGTCATCCCGCGCTGGCCGCTGCGAGAGACCGTGGCCGCGGTTTCCGTCGGGATCTGCGCCGGGCAGCCCGTCCTCGACCTCGCCTACGAGGAGGACTCCGAGGCGGACGTGGACGTCAATGTGGTCGGGACCGCCTCCGGCGCGTTTGTCGAGATCCAGGGCACCGCGGAGAGGCGTCCCTTCAGCGAGAAGCAATTGACGGAGCTGCTCTCGCTTGCCCGAAAGGGGCTCTCGAACCTGCGCGAGCTGCAGGACCGCGCACTGGCGCCGCATCTTCAAGGGATCGACGTCGGAGCATAGAATCCACCCCAGAACAGGAGGTGCGAGCATGAAGAGGATTCCGGTGATTCTGGGCCTCGTCGCGCTGGTCGGAGTCTCAGCCGCCGCAGAGCAGAAGAAGCCGGCCCCCGCGGAAAAGAAGACGGCCGTCAGGACCAAACTGCCGGTGCACCAGGTCTTCACTCCCTCGGACACCAAGTGGGTGGATACTCCGCCAGCTCTTCCGGCAGGCGCGAAGATGGCGGTGCTCGAGGGCGATCCGAACAAGAGCGGCTACTTCGCCATGCGGCTCAAGACGCCCGACGGCTACAGGATCATGCCGCACTGGCATCCAAACGTGGAGCGCGTGACGGTCATCTCCGGCACTCTCTACATCGGCGAGGGAGACAGCTTCGACGAGAAGAAGGGGCACGCGATGCCCGCCGGGACCTACTCCACGATGCGCCCGCACGTGCACCACTTCGGCTGGACCAAAGGGGAGACCGAGATCCAGATCGCCACGATCGGGCCGTGGAAACTCATCTATGTGAACCCGTCCGACGATCCGAGGAACGCGAAGAAATAGCTTTCAGCCGTCCGCTGTCGGCCTCAGTCGCCTGCGCGCCGCTGTTGTCCTCCTGTTTCTGTGCGGCCAGGCGTCCACCTCCACCGCCGACCCGCGCCATGGCTAAGGCCCACGCCTTCCTGAGATAATCGGCGCCCCCGCGGCCTTGTGTGCGCCGCGAGAAAGGGCTATCCGGGGAAGTCCATGAAAAAGATCGGCATCCTGTTTGGCCAGGAACGGTCCTTCCCCCAGGCGCTGGTGGACCGGATCAACCGTTCGGGGGCGGATGACGTCCGGGCCGAACCGGTCAGGGTCGGGGGGATTTCGCTCGAAAGCCCCCGGCAATACGACCTGATCCTGGACCGGATCTCTCAGGACATCCCCTTCTACCGGGCGATCCTGAAGAAGTCTGTCGCCGACGGCACCATCGTCGTCAACAACCCCTTCTGGTGGTCCGCCGACGACAAGTTCTTCAACAACGTTCTGGCCCGGGCGATCGGCGTCGCGGTTCCGAAGACTGTCATCCTGCCCTCCAACCAGCATCCTCCCGATACGACCTCGGAATCTATGTCAAATCTGACATATCCGCTCGACTGGGAGGAGATCTTCTCTCACGTCGGTTTTCCGGCGTACTTCAAACCCTATTCGGGCGGCGGATGGAAGAGCGTGTACCGCGTGACGACTCCCGACGAGTTCTTTGCCGCCTACCGAGACTCCGGCCAGCACGTGATGACGCTGCAGGAAGAGATCCTCTTTACGGAGTATTTCCGCTGCTACGCGATCGGCGGCAAATACGTCCACATCATGCGCTACGACCCGCGCCGGCCGCACGCGCACCGCTACGGCCGGGAATCCCACCCGATCGACCCGAAGCTCAACGAGCGCATTCACGGCGATTGCCTGAAGCTGACCGGGGCGTTGGGCTACGACTTCGACACGCTGGAGTTTGCCGTGCGGGACGGCGTGCCCTACGCCATTGACTTCTTGAACCCGGCTCCCGACGCGGATCCAAAGTCGGTCGGCGAAGAGAACTTCCAATGGGTTCTCGAGCACGCCTCGCGGTGGCTGATCGAGCGCGTCCGGCAGGGCGCGCAGCCGCCGACGCGTTTTCACTGGCAGGAGTTCCTCTCTCCCCAGAAAACCACGCCCGCCGCGCTCGGCGACCCCAAGCCCCGAGCGGCGGGCGTCGCAGGTCCACGCCGTCCGGCCGCGCCGCGCCCGAGGACTTGAGCCTGGTTCTCGCATGACACAGCGCCCCGCCTTCACCCTCGGCGTCGAAGAGGAGTTCCAGATCATCGATCCGCAGACGCGGGAGCTGCGCTCGCACATCCAAGAGTTGCTCGAGGAGGGCAAGCTACACTTGAAGGAGCGGGTCAAACCGGAGATGCACCAGTCGGTCATCGAGATCGGCACGGGGATCTGCAAGGACATCTCGGAGGTGCGCCGGGACGTGGGCGAGATGCGCACGGAGATCATCCGCATGGCCCAGAAGCAGGGCATGCGCGTCGCCTCGGCCGGCACGCACCCTTTTTCCGACTGGGCCGACCAGAAGATCTTCCCCGACCCGCGCTACGACGGGATCGTCGAGGAGCTTCAACTGCTCGCGCGGTCGAACCTCATCTTCGGCCTCCACGTCCACGTGGGGATCGAGGATCGAAACCTGGCGCTCCAAATCATGAACGAGGCGCGGTACTTCCTGCCGCATCTGCTGGCCCTGTCGACCAACTCGCCCTTCTGGCTGGGCCGCAAAACGGGCTTGAAGAGCTACCGGACGAAGGTGTTCGAGAGGTTCCCGCGCACGAACATCCCCGAAACCTTCCAGACTCCGGCCGAGTTCGACGAGTACGTGCGGATCCTGGTCAAGACAAACTGCATCGACAACGGCAAGAAGATCTGGTGGGACGTGCGGCCGCACCCGTTCTTCGACACCATCGAGTTCCGGGTCTGCGACGCCGTGATGCGTCTGGAGGAGACCCTGACGCTCGCGGCTCTGACCCAGGCGATCTGCGCCAAGCTCTGGAAGCTGCGCGCGCAGAACCTGGGATTCCGGATGTACCGCCGGGCGCTCATCCTCGAGAACAAGTGGCGCGCCAGCCGCTGGGGCATCGAGGGCAAGATGATCGATTTCGGCAAGGAGATCGAGGTACCGTTCCGCGACCTCGCGGGAGAGCTGCTCGCTTTCGTGGACGACGTCGTGGACGAGCTTGGCTGCCGCAAAGAAGTCCAAGGGATCAACTCGATCCTCGAGAATGGAACCGGCGCGGACCGCCAGTTGCGCGTGTACGAGACGGCGGGCGGAGACTTGAAGCGGGTCGTCGACTACATCTGCGACGAGACGGGCCACGGTCTCGGCGTGACGGCCCCGGCCGGCGAGAGGGCCTCCGCCTGACCGCGGGCCGGCCAAACCGTAAGGAGACCCCAAACGGCATGCAGAACCTGACCGAGCAGCGGTCCGTGTACCCCGAGGACCTCATCCCGGGCGCCCGCAACGCCGTGCGCACCTGTCTGCGCATTGAAGCGCGCGAGCGCGTCGTCCTGATCACGGACCTCCAGACCGGGGAAATCGCCGCGAGCCTGGCCGACCAGGTGCGGCAGGTCGGCGCGGACCTCGAAGTTCACGTCATGGAGGACTACGGGACGCGGCCGATGCTCGCCCTTCCCGAGCCGATCCAGCAGGCCCTCGAGCGCGCGGACGTGTCGATCTATGCCGGGCAGCCGAAGACGGGCGAGCTCGCCTTCCGGCGGGCGCTGACGGCGATCGTGGACCGCCGGCAGATCCGGCACGCCCACATGGTCTCGATCTCTCGCCAGATCATGTGTGAAGCCATGCGCGCCGACTTCAAGGAGGTGGACGCGATCTCCAGGCGTGTCCACGCCCGCGCCATGAAGGCGAAGAAGATCCTGGCCCGCTCGAAGGCCGGCTCCGACATCGAAGCGACCTTCGATCCCGAGATCCGGTGGCTCAAGACCTCCGGCATCATCTCCACACAGAAGTGGGGCAACCTGCCGGGCGGCGAGGTCTTAACGTCGCCCGCGCGCGTGGATGGCGTCTATGTGGCCGACGGCGTCGTCGGGGACTATCTCTGTCCGCGCTACGGAGACCTGAAGGACTCGCCGCTCACGGTCTCGATCGAAAACAGCCGTCTGGTCAACGCGCAGTGCGCGCGCAAAGACCTGCTGCGGGACTTTCTCGACTACACCGGCACGGAGGAGAACTCCAACCGTGTCGGAGAGTTCGCGTTGGGAACGAACGTGGCGGTGCACTCGATCATCGGCAACATTCTTCAGGACGAGAAGCTGCCCGGCCTTCACGTCGCCTTTGGACATCCCTACTCGGAGCACACCGGCGCCACCTGGAGCTGCCGCACGCACCTGGACATCGTCGGCCGCGGCTTCGACATCTGGTTCGACGGCGAGCAGGTCATGGCGGACGGGAAGTTCTTGATTTGAATTGGTTCATTGATCCATTGATTCATTGACTCATTGAGCCCCAATGAACCAATGATTCAATGAGTCAATGATTCGATCCCTTCGAGTCGCCTACAACGCCGCCTTTTCCGAGGACAAGTACCGCGCCTACAGACGCCGCCTCGAGCATCGGGGCGGCGTCGAGATCCCTTTCCGTCTTGCGGAGTCTCCTGTCTTTCTGCCGCCGGAGCTCGTCAAGGAGATGCTCGACACCTCCTCCGAGATTTTCCGGCAACTCTCCACCTCGGAGTCTCTCAAGCGCTCCGAATCGGCCGTGCCGAAGCGTTTCGATGTGCCGGGCTGCTCGGGGCTTCCGACCTTCGCCGCGACGGACTTCGCCGTCACACGCGCGTGGGATGGGCGTCTTGCGCCAAGACTCATCGAGCTGCAGGCCTTCCCGACGCTCTATGCCTTTCAGATCGCGCAGTGCGAGGAACTGGCGCGCCTCTGCCCCGAGAGCGA
>JBOGJN010000280.1:0-2813 GCA_050745445.1 Thermoanaerobaculia bacterium | reverse complement strand
CGACTCTCCGGGCTCAACCTTACCCGCCCAGCTGACAGCACACCAACAGGCAGACGCAAGACACGGACAGCATCCGACTCGGCGCATCTTCGCTCCCCTCTCTTCTCTTGCTGAACTCTTACGAGGGATCCCCTAGCCGGGCTGTGGCTGTGTTAGATCTTCTCTGTGACATCTCCACTGGCCGGAGTCCGTGCGCTGCTCCTGGATCTGGAGGGAACGCTCTACCAGGCCAAGGAACCGATCGCCGGGGCCGCAAAGGCTCTCGAGGCACTCGCCGCACGCCGGATCCCCCACTGTTTCATCACCAACACGACCAGCCGACCCCGTTCGGCGCTCGTTGCCGAGCTCGCCGCGATGGGCTTCCCGGTCCCGCCCGAACGGATCTTCACGGCGCCGCGGGCGGCGCGGGAATATCTCCTCGCCCACGGGCTCGACCGCTGCCACCTGCTCGTCAGGCCCGCCGTCCTGGAGGATCTCGCCGGCATCCGGGAAGACGACGTTTTGCCCGGAGCGGTCGTCGTAGGCGACATGGGAGAGGACTTCACCTACGCGCGCCTCAACCGCGCCTTCCGCCTGCTTCTGCAGGGCGCCGAGCTGATTACGCTGGCGCGAAACCGTTACTACCGCGCCGCCGACGGCCTCGTTCTGGATCAGGGGCCGTTTGTCGTGGCGCTCGAAAACGCCTCGGGGCGGCAGGCCACGCTCGTCGGCAAGCCCTCGATTTCGTTTTTCCAATCGGCTCTGAAGCTCCTGGGAGTCTCGCCCTCGGAAGCGGCGGTCGTCGGCGACGACCTCGAAGCGGACGTGGGAGGCGGCCAGGCGGCCGGCATGCGCGGCATTCTGGTCCGCACGGGAAAATTCCGCGAGGACGAGCTGGAGCGATCGACCGTCCGCCCCGACGCCGTCCTGGACTACCTGGCGGACCTGCCGCCGCTCCTGTAGCGATGACGGCCGACAGGGCTCGATCAAGCTAAGGCGCGGCAGCACCATGCTCCTTGCCTCGGGTAGCATCCCGCCCTGAGAACGAATGCACCGTCTCGCACGCGATTCTTGGGCATCGCCGGAAGCCTGCACGCCGCCACCCGGCCGAAGGGAGCAGAAAAATGAAGCCCGCAGTCGGATTCATCGGCCTGGGCACGATGGGGATGGGAATGGCGCGCAACCTCGCCAGGGCTGGCTTTCCCCTCGCTCTGGCGACGCGAACAGCCGGCAAGGCGCATGCGCTTGCCCAGGAGTTGCGTTCTGTCAACTCGAACGTGAAGGCCTTCGACAGGTTCGAGGAGGTCGGTCACGCGTCGCGAGTTCTGGTCTCCTGTCTGCCAGACGCTCCCGAGGTCGAGGAGGTCCACCTGGGCCCAGAGGGAACATGCCGGGGCGCTGCGCCGGGAACGGTGGTCATCGACTGCTCGACGATCGCCGCCGAATCGGCCCGTTCGATCGCGGACCGCCTCTCGAACCGCGGGGTCTCCTTTCTCGACGCACCGGTCTCGGGCGGGCAGAAGGGGGCGATCGAAGGGACGCTCACGTTCTTTGTCGGAGGCAACGCCACCGCCGTCGAGACGGCGCGCCCGGTCCTGGCGGCGATGGGCAAGCGTGTGACGCATCTGGGACCCTCCGGATCCGGACAGCTCGCGAAGGCCACGAACCAGATCATCGTGGCGGGCAACCTGATGGCGGTCTCCGAGGGGATGGCCTTCGCAGAGCGAGTCGGCCTCCCGCTTGCCGCCCTGCATGAGGCTCTGACCGCTGGCGCCGCCACCTCATGGGCCCTCGAGGTGCTCGGCAAGAAAATGATCGAGCGAGACTTTGCACCGGCCTTCGCGATCAAACACCAGCAAAAAGACCTCGCGATCGTGCTCCAGACCGCCCGCGCCAGGGGAGTGCCGCTGCCGGGGGTGGCACTGGTGCATCAGCTGCTGGCGGCGCTCGAGGCGCAGGGACGAGCGGACGACGGGACACAGGCGCTGCTCACACTCTACGAGAGACTCGAGGGCCGGTAGCGGCCTTGCACCAGGAAATCGGGGGGTGTCCCAAGCCACGCGGGCGTCGCACGAAGTGTCCCGAGAGGGCTCCCAGACATGACGAATCTGGTCAGCGGCCCCCTTGAGCCGAGGTATCCATCCCGGAAGAAAGGCCTATCCCCCTGGCAAATCCATGCAGGTCGCTGCGCTCGCGCTCGCGGAGGGCGATGACGCCAAGCCGTTTTGCTCGTTGGAGATAGAGAGATTATTGGCGATCTTCCCCATCGCCTTGCGGCCCAAGTGCGCCATCTTGTCCCCGCTGGGAGACATCGCCAGCAAAGTCGGAACAGTCGTTGCACATCCACCCGGCAGGACCTGGACAAAAGGAGGGAACCCCATGCAGATCCGGGACTCGGACTGGGCGGATCCTGGGGAAATGGCGCCTCATGAGGACGTGGTTGAAGAGGAAGAGGTCGAGAAGACTCCGTCCTCCCGGCTCACGAATTTCCGGAAGGGGCGCGGGTTTGCCCCTCCATCCACCGATGACCGAACGCTCGCAACGGTGCTCGAGTACGCGCCTGAGGAGATCGACGATCTTCTGGAAGGCGCGGATGGGCCCCAACCGCCGTCCGATTAGCCAAGGGCGAGAAACCGGGCACACCCCCCTTGCCCCCTGCTCCTAACAGAATCCCTGTAGAAAGAGACCAAGACCGGCGAACCGGATCGCTCGCGCCGTTTGACGGGAGAATTCTGTCTCCCGGCAGAGGTCGCCTCGACCCGGGAACCGAGCCTGAGGGCAGGCCCGGGGAAACGCTCACTCGAGAGCGCAGGCCTTCGCCTGCCGAGGACCCG
>JBOGJN010000279.1:0-2708 GCA_050745445.1 Thermoanaerobaculia bacterium | reverse complement strand
TCGTAGAAATCCTCACCCCGGGCAGTTGCTCCCCATGTCATCATGAGCACGAGGCAGTAGAGAGCGAACCAGTGAAATCTCTTCATGGGATCAATGCCGCTGCTTTCACACTCTTGCTGATCTTCGCAGCGAGCGCCCCGCTCCGGTACGGCGGGATCATGCCGGCAGGCAGCATGATGATCGAAGGTCTCGCTTTCGTTGTCGCCGCCGCAGCCTTTTTTTCGGACTCCCGACCTCTGCCTCTCGGTCCCGCGAGCGTTCCCGTGGGCGCGGTAACCGCCATCGCGCTGCTCGGCGTCATCCAGCTTCTCCCCTTGCCCCAAAGCAGCCTGGAGACACTGTCCGCCACTAGCGCTAAAATTTACCACGAAACGAAAGAAATCGTGATCCTCTTCGGAGGCAAGGGCGTCCCCGAAGGGAGGATCTCGATCGCCCCGACCGAGACGGCCGCAGCGGTGCTCCTCGTGCTGGCCTACGTCGCGCTGTTCGTCTCCGCGGCGCTGCTTCTCCACGATCGTGCCCGGCGTCGGCTCGTCATCCTCACGCTGTTCGCGACATCTGGGGTCCAGATCATCGCGGCCGCCCTGACGGAAACATCGGGGAGTCGCATCCATGGCGCTTTTGTCAACCCCAATCACTTCGCGGGCTACCTGGAAATCATGCTGGCGCTGGCCTTCGGTGCCCTCTGGGCCGAGATTCTGACGAGCCGGGAGCGTGCCCGACACACCGCCGATCGAGCCGAGCGCTTCGAGAAGCGCTTCCTGCCTCTGGCAGGCCGCATTCTGATCTGGGGCTTGATCGCGGCTGGCATCGGGTTGACGCGGTCGCGAGGCGGGATGGCTTCCGCGACGATCACGACGCTTGTTCTCCTCAGCATGGCGCTCCTGCACCACCGCGTGCGGTGGCGCCGCCGGCACCTGGCCCTCGGGGCAACGCTGGCGCTTCTGGCCGGGCTCTTCTTTGTCGCGGCCAGCACCCGCGGGAGGCCTCTGCTGAGGTTTCTGGCGTCCGACCCTCGCGACATCGGCACGGATATGCGCCTCGCTCTGTGGAGGACTTCGCTGCACGCCTGGCAAGAGTTTCCGGTCTTTGGTTCCGGCCTCGGAACGTTTCGGGAGGCGTTTCGCCGCGTCCAGCCGCGCGAGCTGCGAGGTCTTGTCGAACAGGCCCATAGCGATCCGCTTCAGCTTCTGGTCACGGGGGGGTGGATCGGAGCCTCCCTCGGGATGCTCGCCTTTGCCTCGCTCTTCTTCCTTCTGGCCCGGGCCTGGCACCGCCAGACGCATCGCGAGGAGAGCGCTTTCGTCCTGGCCGGCTTCGGCGCACTGCTGTCGCTGACGATTCACGGCATCGCGGAGTTCAATTTTTCGGTGCCGGCAATTCCGGCTACCCTGGCATGCGTCCTGGGAGCGGCGTGGGCGGCGGGGCGATCGGATTCGAGGTTGGTCGCGCGGTATGATGTCAGCGAAGTCCCGCCATGAAAAGAGAATCAGCCGGGAGACCGAACCGGGCTGGGACAAGAAAGCGCTGATGGACGGGCCTCTGGAAGACCCAAAGGGATCCTCAGGCTGGTCCGGCCGGCTTTCGGAAACACGCCTATTCGCCGTTCTGCGCCGAATACAGCGTGAGCGTTGGACCGGCACTCTCTCCGTTTTTCGGCAGGAGCAGGTCCGTCAGCTCTTCTTCAAGAACGGCGAGCTTCTCTCCGCCAGGTCCTCACGGGAAGAGCACCGGATCGGCGCCACATTGGCGACCTGGGGCTATATCTCAGAGGCCGACTTGCAGGAGGCGTTGAAGCTCCAGAAGGAAACCGGGGGTCGAATTGACCAGATCCTGGTCGAGAACGGGCTCGTCACCCGCGCGGTGATCGACAGTGAAGCACGACGGCTCATGGAGCAAGTCATCTTTTCGACGATCTCCTGGCCCGACGGCAGCTTTCATTTTCAACAGAATACCGATGCGATCAGTCCCGAGGTCGCCTTCTCGCTTTCGGCGACGGAGATGATCATCGAGGGGATTCGCCGTACTCCCGAAAGCGAGCCGTTTCTGGAATTGCTCGGCGACCTCTCCTTGATCCCGACCCTGGTCAAAGATCCGATATCCTCCGCAGTTTCTTCTCGGCTCCCGCAAGAGGCCCTTTATCTGCTCTCGCAGATCGACGGGAAGACCGATGCTCAGAGTCTCCTCAAACTGGTTCCTGGCTCGCGAACGGCTGGCGCCAAGATCCTCTATTCCCTCCTTTTCGCCGGTCTCATCGAGAGGCGCCGGCCGAAAAGGGAGACGATGCAACGCCCCGGCGAACCGGGTGAGGCGGTCGGCGTGCGAGCGACCGCGGCGGGGAGGCCGTCGGAGACAGCGCGCCCCCAAGAAGTCAAAAGCGATCACCGGGACCTGGTGCGGAACACCTATCGGCGCCTCGACTGGCTCTCGCATTATGATCTCCTGAACATTTCGACTGATTCCACGCCGGAAGAAATCGAAGAGGCCTACCGTACGCGGTCTCCCGTATTCGCACCCGCCTTGCAGAGCCGTCCTGATCTGGCCGACTGCGGACGGGAATTAACCGCCCTGTCGGGACGCCTGCGCGTGGCTCACGAGGTCCTCGCCAACCCGGTCTTCCGGAAAGCCTACGATCGGAAGATCACGGAGGCGCCCGCTCTCGTCTTGCCAGGGGCGAAAGGCCCGACGGGCGCCGAACTGCCACAGCC
>JBOGJN010000278.1:0-3072 GCA_050745445.1 Thermoanaerobaculia bacterium | reverse complement strand
TATGGTCACGGCGAGTGCGCTGTTTAACCACCTGGACGGGCTCGACTATCGGAGGATCGCCGATCTCAACGCCGGGGTCGTGGCCGAGGCGAGCCGCTCTCTGGCCACGGCGGCCCCGGGTGACGCCTTCACATTCGTCAACCGCACGAACCCCGACCCTCTGATCGGTCTCGTCAAGGCAGTCCGCGGACGGGAGAAGGTGTTCTTTGTCAGAGAGGCCGCTGTCCACGGCGCGGTCTACCTGGGCGATCTAGCGACGCTCGCGCTCGACGCACGTGGTCTGGTCGCTCGTGAACAGGCCTGCAAGGGTGCGCTCGTCGAGTTCGGCGGCGGCCCTCCCGTCTCGAGCTTCTGCTTCCGCGTCGACGCGCGCTAGCTAGGGAGCCGGTTGCGGGGGCCTCCCGGCGACTTCGTCGCGGTACCTATCGCGCAGGACGATCCGAGATTGATACGCCGCCGGCGTGGCCAGCAGAATGAGCGCAGGCCGACCGGCCCATTGCGGGCTGGGGCGCCGGTCCTGGCCGAATGATCAGTGATGTGGATAGTCGACTTCGACGTGCCAAGGAGTACCGTTCGAGGCTGGCGAGCGGCAGCCGGAACTGCACGCGGTCTGCGATGTGTGGGCTTGGTGGATGGGTACTGGAGGCCCCCGGGCCGAGGATCAGTCAGACATGATCGGTTCGCGCCAGACGGCGAGGGCGCGCTCGAGGAACGCTCCGAGGTCACGCTGGATGCTGCGCCGCTCCCGCGCGGGCGCACGGATGCGGAGCAGCTGCTGTTTCCTCGTCGCGAAGGCGGTGTTGGGGACGGCCTCGAGGAGGGTGTCGAGCGTGGCCTTGGGCATGGTCCGCGCCAAGGCTTGCGCGCGCACGGCGAACTCTCCGCAGGTCTCCATCGTGCCCCCGGCGGTGCTGGCACGACCGCTGGTTGAGCGAAGGGAGCGCTTGATCGATCCGAAGAAGCCTTCGATGCCGTTGCTCGTGCGCGGGATCTCCGGATGATCGTAGGTGTGGAACGACCCAGGCCAGTAGCTGTTGGCGAGCTTCACGAGATGGTCGATGAAGTGGCCCGTGTGGGCTCCGCGTCCCCGGCGAGGTGCCTGCTGAACGAGGCGGTTCAGATAGCGACGCAGAACCCGCTTGACCTGGGAACCGGGGCTGTCGCTGTCCAAGATGCGCACCACGTGACGGACGATCGCCACGTGGCGTCCGCTGCGGTTGGTCACGGCACGCAACGATTCCAAGGGCGCGAAGGCCGCCCGCACCCTTTCGATCAGTGGCCAGCCGTTTTTTGGAGCCCCTTTTTTCGGGCCGCCTGTTCCACGGCGGCCCGCACCTGCTGGAGGCGCTGGACGCGTTTGTATCCGGGCGGGTCCGTGATGGGTCGGCCGGAGACCACTCCCGCGGTCGTCCCCGCGCGCACGAGCGCCGCCGCCACGCGGGCTTCGGCCGCCGCCGTCTCTGCGCGCGCCGGTTGGGTTTCGGCGAGATCGGTCTTCGTGCTGGGCTTGGCCTCCCCAACTGCCTCCCCAACTGCACTTCCGACCGCGGTCTCCGGAAAGCGTCGCTCGATCGTGCGCTGGACCTTTCGCAGCTCCAACACGGTCTCCCTCGCGGCCCGAGCCAATTCCTGGTCGTCCTCCTTTAAGGGCTCGACCACGTTGCTCAAGAAGTGCGTCTGGCAGTACTGATGGGGAATCCCAGGAAACACCTCCGCGATGGCGGGCACGAGGCTCCGCTCCTTGTCGGAAACGATTCCCAGGATCCGCACGCCGATCTCCGCCGCCAGCGCCGCGCTGCGGCGCAGCATCGGAACCAGATCCTCCTTGCCTCGGGCCAGCCGGCGCTCCGCATACAGCACCTCGTTGGAGATCGCGTCGCGCTGCACGTACAGCACCGGAGAAGCCGCATCGAAGTGCACGCCGTCCACGCACAGCACGATGCCGCCCTGCCGCTGCAGCCCCTCGCGCAGTCGGCCGGTGTCTCCCGCCACACACTCGCACAGCGCCAGATAGTCTTCGACCTGGTTACCGACGCTGCGCTCGCTGATCGGCACGTGGAACTCCCCCACGAGCCGCTTGTGAATCCTCGGTATGGACACCTTCTCGCGGATGTGCTGGTCACCGCACCAGATCACCACGTCCCGCCCGAACTCATGGGCCTTGAGCACCAAGCGACCCACCTCCGGCGAGCGGTACCTCAGAGCTCCATGTCCACACGCGGGCTCGTCGCACTTCTTGCCCTTGCCCACGAGGTGAATGAGCTTCGCGAGGGTCTGGACGTATCTCTCCTGCGTCTCGCAGATTGTCAGCCGCCCGCTACAAAACGGGCACCGCTCCTGGGGTGCCACCAGCCGCAGGAACTCGGCGCCGTCGTGGAGGCGAGGTCGATTCCGCATTCTGGGACCCGACCATACCGGAAAGCACCGGAAATGTCCAGCGCGTGCTCTACGGGGTCTCCGGGGCCGATGTTGCGCTCATTCTGCTGGCCACGGCCGCCGGTTGCAGGGAGGCCTGTACGCCACATTAAGGGACCCCGCCCTAAGAGTCGTACCGGCCGCCGGCGTTCACGGCGCTCGACCCGTGAACATCGGCATGAGCCAGTCGTTGACGAGGAAGTCGAGGCGCCCGATCAGGAGGGAGACGCGCCCCATCACGGTGTAGCCGAAGGCGGCGCCGAAGGAGACCATCAGAAACCAGACGCCGATGCTCGCGATGCGCCCGAACGCGCCTTCGTGCTTCTTGGAGAAGAAGAAATAACAGAGGACGGTGAGCACCCCCAGGAAGACCACCAGGTTGTTGAGCGAGGCGGCGTCCAGGGCGTTCACCGGCTTGAGCGCGCTCTTCATCTGGGGAAGGACCTCGCCCTGGAGCTTTTGCAGCATCGTGACGCCGACGTAGTAACCGATGTAGATCGCGAGAGCGAAGCGGCTCATCCAGGCGACCTTCGGGATGTAACGAAAGTACAGCAGCACGCCGATCGCCCCGGCGATGAGCAGATCCATATCGTGTCTCGGCAATCGGTTTTCGGCCATGGCGCTTTCGATCTCGGTTTTCAAGGGTAGGTACAGGTT
>JBOGJN010000277.1:0-4449 GCA_050745445.1 Thermoanaerobaculia bacterium | reverse complement strand
CTTCGGGGATCGAGGCGTGCGTCATCGTCGCGGGGTGCGAGATCAGGGTTTCGACTCCGCCGAGGCTTTCGCCAAGAGAGCAGAGGCGGACGCGCGCGAGAAGCCGGCTCGCCCCGTCGAACGACCCCACATCGAAGGAGATCATGGCCCCGAAGCCCTTCATCTGGCGTCTGGCGAGCGCATGCTGCGGATGGTCGGGCAGGCCCGGATAATTTGTCTTCTTGACCTTCGAATGCGAGGCGAGAAAGCGAGCGACGGCCCGGCCGTTGGACTCGTGGCGCTCCATGCGCACAGCCAGTGTCTTGATACCCCGCAAGACGAGCCAGGAATCGAAGGGGGAAAGGATCGCGCCGGAGCTGTTCTGCACGAACCCCAGCCACTCGACTTGCTCGGGGCTGCTGGCGATGGCGATGCCGCCGACCGAATCCGAGTGGCCGTTCAAGAACTTTGTCGTGGAGTGGACGACGATATCCGCCCCGAGCTCGAGCGGGCGCTGGAGGTAGGGGGACGCGAAGGTGTTGTCCACGACGACCAGAACGCGTCTTTCGTGCGCCATCTCGGAAAGCAGCGCAATGTCGCAGAGCATCATCGTGGGGTTCGTAGGAGACTCGAGATGCAGCAGCCGCGTGTTCGGCTGCATGGCCTTGCGGACGGCGTCTGAGTCCGCGGTGTCCACGAAGGTGAAGTCCACACCCTGACGTGCCTGGATCTTCGTGAAATAGCGGAACGTACCGCCGTAGGTCATGTTGGAACAGACCACGTGCTCCCCTGCCTTGACCAGTGTCGAGACGGCGGTGATGGCCGCCATGCCGGAGGCAAACGCTCGTGCCCCGGCGCCACCCTCGAGCCTGGCGACGTTCTCCTCGAGCGCCCGGCGCGTGGGGTTTTGTGTCCGGGCGTACTCGTAGCCCTTGTGCACGCCCAGGGCCTCCTGGACGTAGGTCGAGGTCTGGTAGATGGGAACTGCGACCGCCCCCGTCGCGGGATCGGGAGCGTTGCCGGCGTGGATGCAGTCGGTCGAGAAGCCCATCAGAAGGATTGAATCATTGTTTCATTGAATCATTGATTCATTGATCTCGATCATCAGCTCAATCCGTCAATGACCCGATCCCTCAATGAATCAATTCCCAAAGATTCCCTGGTCGGGGTAGCGCTCCGCCGCGTCGGGGAATATGGTCACGATCGTCTTGCCGGGGCCGAGGCGCCGGGCGATCCGGAGCGACGCCTCTGCGGCGACCCCCGAGGATCCGGCCGCGAGCAGACCCTCCTCGCGCGCCAGAGTCCGGCAGGTTTCAAAGGCGGTCGCGTCGTCAACCATCAAGACCTCGTCGATGAGAGTGCGGTCGAGGATCGCCGGGAAAAAGGAGAGCCCCACACCCTCCACCTGGTGATGTCCCTTCGGGCCTCCGCCGAGAATCGAACCCTCCGGCTCCGCGGCGACCTTCAAGAGCCGCGGGATCCGCTCGGAGAGAAAACGCGCCACACCGGTGAAGGTCCCCGTCGTCCCGACACCGGCCACGAAGGCGTCGATCGCGCTGCCGAGTTCTTCGTAGATTTCGCGGCCGGTCGTTTCATAGTGGGCCCGAGGGTTCGCCGGGTTTTCGAACTGGTTGGGCAGGTACGCGCCGGGCGTCTCTCGCGCGATCTCCACGGCTTTCTCGATCGCGCCGCTCATCATCTCATCGGCCGGTGTCCGCACGATACGGGCTCCGAACGCCTCCATGAGCCTCGCCTTGACGTGTCCGTACCCTTCCGGCATCACGACCACGCAGCGGTAACCCTTGACCGCCGCGAGCATCGCCAACGCCACGCCCGTATTGCCGGATGTCGGCTCGACGATCGTGCCGCCCGGGGAAAGCAGACCTCCCCTCTCGGCGTCCTCGATCATGGCGCGCGCGATCCGGTCCTTCACGCTCCCGCCGGGGTTGAACCACTCGAGTTTGGCGAAGATGCGGGCGGCTCCGCGGGAGAACCGCTGGAGCTCGACCAGAGGTGTCGAGCCGATGGAATCGGATAGCTGCGTGGCTAGAGGGAGCGCCGCGGGCGTGGAGGGTTTCGAGGACATCACCGACCCGACGATAACAAAAAAGCCCCGGCAGCGCCGGGGCTTGAAGAACCGAAGAAGGACCGCTCAGTAGGCCTGCTGCGAGCGTCGCGCCGTGTAGCACTCGCGGCAGTAAACCGGCTTGCCGTTGGTCGGGTTGAAGGGAACCTGGGTCTGCTTGCCGCAGCCGTCACAGGTGACGTCGTAAAACGTCCTCTCGCGCCCCTCTCCCGAGGAAGCCTTCCGCTTGTCGCGGCAAGGTTTGCAACGCTTGGGCTCGTTGGTAAAGCCCTTGCGGGCGTAAAACTCCTGATCGTCGGCCGAAAACAGAAACGTGCCACCACAATCGACGCAAGTGAGGTTCTTATCCGTGTATTGCTGCATCATGGAAATTACCGATCTCCTGGGTTTCTTACCCGTCCGGGTCGTTTGTGAGCGCCCGGGTCAAAAAAATAGTCGAAGTACGAACAGATTCCGGCGCCGCGCGCCGGAACGAAGCATCTCTCTAGGACCAACCCCCTTTCGAAAGGACGTGCGCCTCCCCGCGAGGGCGAACGGATGGGGGAAGGGAAAGCATAAAGGCGGCAGTCAGGCTGTGCGGGGTTTCGTAAAGCTGCGGCAACGTAGCATGAGGGTTTGGCGCGTTGCAAGAGGTATTTTTTGGGAGGACGTGGGACGAAGGTGGAAGGTGGTCGGGGTCGGCGCAAGCCTCTACGTCCTATGTCCTACCTCCTACGTCCTCTCTTTCGAGGGGGTTAGCTTGATCCGATGACCCCTTGCAGGGGCGAGGAGGCGGTAGCGTAGCGTTTCTTGGGGATGCGTCCGGCCAGATAGGCGTCGCGGCCGGCCCGCACGGCGTTGCGCATGGCGCGGGCCATCCGGACAGGATCCCTGGCTGCGGCGATTCCGGTGTTCATCAACACTCCGGCCGCGCCGAGCTCCATCGCCACGCAAGCGTCGGAGGCCGTGCCCACCCCCGCATCCACGATCACGGGCACCTTCGCGCGCTCCAGGATGATCGCGATGTTGTTCGGGTTCTGGATCCCGAGGCCCGACCCGATCGGGGCGCCCAGAGGCATGACGGCGGCCGCGCCGGCGTCCTCGAGCTTTCTCGCCGTGATGGGGTCGTCCGAGGTGTAGGGAAAAACCACGAAGCCCTCGCCGACGAGCGTGCGGGTCGCCGCCAGAAGCGCTTCGTTGTCGGGCCAGAGCGTCTGCTCATCGCCCAGGACCTCGAGCTTGACCCAATGGGAGAGGCCGACCTCGCGGCCCAGCCGCGCGGCCCGCACCGCGTCTTCTGCCGTGTAACAGCCGGCCGTGTTGGGCAGCAGCGTGATCCCCTTCGGGATGTAATCGAGCAGCGACTCCTTGCCGCGATCGGTCAAATTGACGCGCCGCACGGCGACTGTCACGATCTCGGTCCCCGAAGCCTCGAGAGCCTCCTTCATGAGGGCAAACGAGGCGTACTTGCCCGTCCCGACGATCAGACGTGAGGCAAACGTCTTGCCGCCGAAGACGAAGGGGTCAGCCGAAACGGCGGCTGGGGCTTCCAGGGTGACCGTCGTTGTCACGGGAGAATCCTCTTGTGTTCCTCTCTACTCGTCAAGCAGGAGAACGTTGTCGATCAAGCGCGTCTTCCCGAGGCGGATGGCCGCGGCCAGAGCCACTCCCGGCGCAATCCGCTGCGGCCGCCGCATGGTCTGGCAATCGACAACCTCGACGTAGTCCACGGCAAGGCCCGCCTCCTCGAGCCTTGCGCGGGTCTCCCGCTCCAGAGCGACCGGGTCTCGTTCGCCTTCGGCGGCTCGGGCACGGGCCCCAAAGAGCGCCCGCGAGAGCGTCGCCGCAAGCTTGCGCTCGTTGGGAGAGAGATAGGCGTTGCGGGAGGAGAGGGCCAGGCCATCCTGCTCGCGGATTATTTCGCACACTACGAGACGGATCGGGAAATCCAGATCCCGGATCAGGCGCCGGACGACGGCGACTTGCTGAAGGTCCTTGCGGCCGAAGTAGGCCACATCGGGCGCGACCTGCAGGAAGAGCTTGCCGACGACGGTTGCCACACCGCGGAAGTGTCCCGGCCGCACCGCCCCTTCCCCTCCTTCCGAGACGCCTCCCACTTCGACGGCCGTCGAGAAATCGGGCGGGTAAAAGCCCTTCTCGTCGGGCCGGTAGAGCAGATCGGCGCCTGCGGCCTCGAGCAACCGCGAGTCCTCTTCTGGCCGGCGCGGGTAACGGGCGAAGTCCTCTCCGGACAGAAACTGGAGCGGGTTGACGAAGATCGAAACCACGACGAACCCGGAATCCTGCCGGGCGCGGCGCACGAGCGAGAGATGCCCCTCGTGGAGCGCCCCCATCGTGGGAACAAAGCCGATGGACTTACCAGAAGCGCGGGCGTTCCGGATGAG
>JBOGJN010000276.1:0-1429 GCA_050745445.1 Thermoanaerobaculia bacterium | reverse complement strand
TTCTTCTTTCGGGGCATACGCGGCGCGTTCTATATTTTCATGAATCGTCGGAAGGCGGAATGACAGTGGACGCGAGTGTCTGGCCGATTTCGTTCGAGGAAGTGCTGGAGGCGGAGCGCCGGATCCGTTCGCACATCCCGCCGACACCCCTGCGCCGCTATGCCGGTCTGGACGAGGTCGTTGGCAATGGCATCGCGGTTTGGGTCAAGCACGAGAACCACAACCCGACCAACTCTTTTAAGGCCCGAAACGCCCTCTCGGTGTTGACCGGGTTCTCGGAAGAGGAGAGACGGCGCGGCGTCGTCACGGCCACGCGGGGCAACCACGGCCTGGGTGTGGCGTGGGCGGGATCGCTTCTCGGCATCGAAGTCACAATCTGCGTGCCCCGAGGCAACAACCCCGAAAAGAATCAAGGAATGCGAGGATTGGGCGCCGCGCTCATCGAGGAGGGGAAGGATTACGACGAGTCGCTGGAAGTCGCGCTGCGCCTCGCGCGCGAGCGGGATCTGCGGATGGTGCACTCGACCAATGACCGCAACGCGATCGCCGGAGCGGCCACGGTCACGCTCGAGATCCTGAAAGACCAGCCGGAGATCGAGGCCCTGGTCGTCGCCGTGGGAGGCGGCTCGCAGGCGGTCGGAGCTCTCACCGTGGCGCGCTCGGTCAATCCGCGGACGCTCGTCTACGCCGTGCAGGCCGAGCGGGCCTCGGCAACGCACGATTCGTGGCACGCCGGGCGTCCGGTTGCGAAATCCTCCGCCGACACCTTCGCCGATGGACTGGCGACCCGCAACGTCTACGACATGACGTTCCCGGCGCTCAAGGCCGGGCTTTCGGGATTTGTGACCGTTTCGGAAGCCGAGATTGCCGAAGCGGTGCGTCTGCTGCTGCGCACGACACACAATCTGTCGGAGGGGGCGGGCGCGGCCGGTCTGGCGGGCGTCTTCAAGCTGCGCGACAGCCTCTCCGGCAAGAAAGCGGGAATCATTCTGTCGGGAGGCAATATCGACGCGGAGACGCTGCGGAGGGTCGTCAACCGGGAACTCTGAAACCGTCAGGCGGCTGGCACTGGCTGGACGGACACTGGCGCTGAGAGAGTCAACAGTCGAGAGGCGAGAGTCGACGCTTGACAGTTGACCATTGAGGGTTGGCCGTCAAACGACCTCGTGCGGGAGGTCGAGGCAGCCCCGCCCGCCTCCGGAGATTGACCGGGCTGGCTCGCGTAGAGTAGTGTCCTCAAACACTGAAGGAGGTCGTTATGAGAAGTAAAACATTCTGGTTCCTCGCAATCCTGGCAGCGCTTTTCCTCATCGTCGGCACCGCCGCTCTTGGCCAGGAGAGCAAACCCGCAATGGCCGGGATGGTGACTGTCAATGCCGCCGATCTTAAGTGGGTTCCAGTCGAAGCTCTCCCTCCGGGAGCGGTGATG
>JBOGJN010000275.1:0-3781 GCA_050745445.1 Thermoanaerobaculia bacterium | reverse complement strand
CCCTCCACGATGTGCAGGTCGGTGCGGCACACGCCGCAGGCCTCGACCGCGATGCCGACCTCGCCCTCTCCCGGCCTCGGGCGAGGGCGGTCGGCCAGCGTCAGAGCGCTGCCGTCGAAGGGCTTCGTCTCTTTCAGGATCATCGCGTTCATGAATTGCCTCGCGCTATTCTCTTCCCTGGAGACGCTGGAATCATGGCATTCGATGTGTGCAGGCGGCATGTCCTTGCGGCGATTCTCCTGCTTCTCTCCTGTTTCTCCCGTGCCCGAGCGGACGATTTCGACAGACTGTACAAACAGTTCAGCGACGTCGCTCGGACGCGACGGAACTCTGACTCCCCCAACCGAATCGCAGCCACTCTTCTCTTCGAAGCCGCGCGGGAAGGATTGACCCCCGAAGACGCCCTGACCCGCCTCGAGCACCGGCTCTCGGTGGGCTCCGAGGCGGCCCTGCCCCTCGCACGTGCCGCGATGGCGTCAAACATGGCGCAATGGAGGCGCCTGCAGGGCCGCCCACCGCAACAGCCTGCGCCGGAAGAGGTCGATGCCATCGAGGAAGACTTCGTCGTAGCCCTTCGTGCCGCTCCCGAGAACCCTGAGATCCTGCGATCAGTCGCGGACTTCTACTTCAACTTCCAGGGCGCCAGCCGGCGCCTGCATGAGACCTATCCCGAGCGCCTCGTCTCGCTCGTTCAGGCGTCCAAGGACCCCGGCGGCAACGCCGTGGTGCTGCTCACGGCCGTGCCCGATTCCAGGACGACCTGCCCACTGCTGCCTGCCGCCCTCCGCCGTTATCCCCAGAACCCCGCACTCCTGCGCTTTCTCTCGCAGCGTATCTGGTTCCCCAAGGTCCGGGCTCCGCTAGCGGCTGCCGCCTGGAAGGCCCTCCCTCGATTCGCAGCGACAGACGCGCGCGTTGCGCTCGACCTTGCCGAGACACACCTGTCGGCGCTCCTCGAGTCCGGGCTCTCTCGCGAAGCGATCATCCTTTATGAGTCCTTGCCGGCCGATCTTCAGAAGCGTATCGCTGTCGGAGGCGCAGGCCAGTTCGAGACCGAGATCGACGGGGTCCCGTACCGGGGCACTCTCAAGGACCTGAGGCTCGACCTCGCGGCCGCCTATTTCCTCGAGGGCCGATCGGCCCCGGCGTCGGATCTTTCCCGCGGTGTCGAGCCGCCAGCGCGCGGCAGCGACCGCGGAGCGCCAACCAAGGCCGCCCTGCTACGGAGCTTGCTCGACCCCTCGGCGTCGTCTGACGCGTTCGATCTGATCGCCGAGGCATTTGCCAGGGAGGCCAGCTACCCGGCTCTCTGGGGAAGAACGCACGCCCAATTCAGTGAGCGCGCGGGCTATCCCGAGGCGGCGGCCGAGGCGCTTCGCAGTGCGGCCGAGAACGCGCATCTCGAAGCAGCCAGGAAGATCGTCGATCTCGAGTGCGTGGCGAAGCTGACGCAGCGTGAGACCGAAGAGTTCGGCGGCAAGCTCGAGAGCCTCGCTCAGACGCTCAACCGAAGGGCCCTGTCGCTTTCGAATCAGCGGGAAACGCCGACCGACGCGATCGCCCCGGCAACGGCTCGCTTGATAGCGGCTCCCTTGCTCGCGGGGTACACGGAGAAAGCCCTTCCAAACGGAGTATCTCCAGTGGATCTGTCACAAGACGAGAGCTACCGGCGGCTCACGACTCTCCAGGTGGAGACTCGCTTTCCTGCCGGGCTCCGTCTGAGGCGCGTGGACCGGCACGGAGACGAGATCGTTGCGCTCGCGGCACAGGAAGATGGGCTCGGTGCTTCCTCTTGCTGGTTCTTGCGTTCGCGCGACGGCGGCGCAACCTGGTCCCGACCACTCTACACAGGGCTCCGCGACCAGATGCCTTATTCGGTACGCCCCTTCTCCGAGTTGCCGATGATCCAGGGTGAGCGTCTGGAGATCGAGGTGGATGCCTGGGAGGACGACCCGGAAGGCGCGCCGACGATCATGGGCGGTCGGGCGAAGAAGAGGCGGTCCGGGATCTACCTGGAAATTCCCCTGGCGCTGCTGGCTCAAGATTCCGATGGCGACGGTCTGACGGACCTGCTCGAGGAAGCGTTCCTCACCGATCCGACGAATTCCGACACGGACGGCGACGCTATCGGCGACGCGGAGGATTCGATGCCACAGGTCGCCTTCGACCCGCGCGGAACCGAGATGAGCCGCGTCATCGGTGCCGTCGTGGAAAAGCTCGTGGGTTGGAGCGCTCGTCCAGCAGCGCGATCTCGTCGTCCGGGTCAGCAGACCGTCGACACCCCTCCGGTCCCAGACGTCGCGTTGCGGCGCGTTTTCCTCTTCGTGGGCGCTCGCTCGCTCTTCGCCGGGCTCCGACCCTCTGCACGCATTCTCGTCCTGACGGCCGAAGAGGCGAAGCTGCTCGGCGAGAAGCTCGGCGATCTCCCGCCCTGCCACGGGATTCACATGCTCCTCATGAGCAAAGATGGAACACGCGCCTTCGTTTCCTGGTCTGCAGACAACCAATCGGGATCATTCCGCGTCGTCTACCGCGGCGGCGCCTGGATCGCCGAGGAGCTCTCTTACATCGTCAGTTAGAGTAGGGCCGGCGCCTATAATGCTTGCCCTGAGAAGCTCGCCGTGAAGCGCATCGACGCGTTCCTGGCCGACTACGGCTCGTATCACCGCACGCGGGGCAACATCGCGTGCCACGCGGCCGGGATCACGTTGATCCTGTTCGGCGCCTTTTCGATGCTGGGCGCTCTGCGGCTCCCCTCCCTCGGGCCGATCGCCCCGCTGACGGGGACGGAGGTCCTGATCGGGGCGGCCTTCCTCTATTACCTTTTTCTGGACGTGCCGCTCGCGCTGGCCATGCTCGCCGAGAGCGCGGCGCTCGACGTCGCGGCGCGCGCGGTTCACGATTGGAGGATCGGGCTCGGCGCCTTCGTCATCGGGTGGATCTTCCAGGGCGTCGGGCACGCGGTGTACGAGAAGAACAGGCCGGCCTTCTTCAATAACCTCCTGCACCTGATGGTGGGGCCGGTCTTTCTGTTGAACGAGCTGCTGAGGCTGCGGCCGGTGGACGCGGCGGCGAACTCTTAAGTTGGCGGAAGAGCGCCCCTCACCCCACCCCTCTCCCTGTATGGCCCGGGTAGATAATGGACAGGTGTTCGGGGAGATGGTGGACACATTTTCTGGAGGAGGATTTGTCGAGGGGGACAGAGGCGAGGGTCCGAGGGGCGGGGCCTTCTCATCGCGACACACGACGTGGACTTCGCGCTGGACGCCGCCGACCGCGCCGTGATCCTCGCGGACGGCGACGGTCGTCGAAGAGGGGCCGGCGGCGCAGGTGCTCACGCAGCCGTCGCATCCGGCGACGGCTGAGCTGCTCGCGATCAAAGGAGTACCTTCAGGAGGCAGCGCCCTTGGAGGCGCAGCCCTTACTTCGTAGACGCCGAAGGAGTCCTGGGTTTCGACAAGACCGGGGACGCCGACCATGTGACCGTATCGAGAAGGATGACCGCGCGCGCCTTCTGTCGGCCTTCTTCCAGCGCTTTCAGCGCGCCGGTGTGGTCGCGTGTGAGCTCCAGGGAAGCGGCGCGGAGCAAGTAGGTCATCTCGTGCTCAGGTTCGGTCCGCAGGAGCCCTTCCGTGCGGGTGACCGAGCCCTGCCGGTCTTTCAAGAGATACTTGAGAACCCAAAGCCGATCGCTCTTCTGACATGCCGTCTCCGTAAAGCGCGACGCGAGTCGTTCAGCCTCGCTCCAGCGGCCTCTCGCGATGGATATTCCGGACGCCGC
>JBOGJN010000274.1:0-18726 GCA_050745445.1 Thermoanaerobaculia bacterium | reverse complement strand
GCAGCGGGCGGTTCCGAAGGAGGATTCCTCGCCATCGGAGGCCGATCTCACCGCAAGCTTCGAGATCGCGATTCTGCCGCCTGCCGGCAAGTTTCCGGAGCTTGTCTTTCGAAACTGGAATGACGTGGCCGCCTGGTTCTACCGCAAGAGTCTCCCCGCACGCAGGGAGGCGCCAGCGGAGCTCGTAGCGGCAGCGACGTCGACGGACCCCCTGCGGGACGCCCCGCGCTGGGTCCAAGATAAGGTCCGCTACGTCGCCGTCGAAGTGGGAGAGGGAGGCTACGTGCCGCGGGAGCCTGCTCTCGTCGCCAAACGGCTTTACGGCGACTGCAAGGACAAGTCGTTTCTTCTGATGTCGCTGCTCACCCAAAGGGGGATCGAGGTCTTCCCCGTCCTGACCCGGCCTCGCGACCACGGCCGCATTGATCCCGATTTTCCGTCGCCGGTCGCCTTTAACCACGCAATCGTCGCGGTCAGGGTCTCCGGCCCGACAGGACTGCCCGCCGAGGTCCGTCTGCGCGATGGCGTTGCCGTCCTCTTCGATCCAACCGACGCCTGGACTCCGTACGGACAACTGCCAGCAGGCCTCCAGGGCGCCCGCGGTCTGCTCGTGCGGCCGGACGGCGGTGAGCTCGTCGAGTTCCCGTACGGACCGGGGAGGTCGAACCGGCTGGCCCGAATGATCGAAGCGGAGTTGACACCGGAGGGACGTCTGGACGCCAGGTTCGAGGGTTCGACAGAAGGGGCGCTCTGCGAGAGGTCCCTCTATCAGCGAGAGACACCGGTCGAGCGCAACGAAGCGATCCTGCATTTCGCAGCGGAGAGCATCCGGGGCTCGCGAGCCTCGGGTCTCGAGCTCGTCAACCTGGAGGACCGCGACAAGCCGATGACAGCGCGCTTCTCCGTTTCCTCGGAAGCGTATCTGCGAAAGACTGGTACGCTGCTCCTGTTGCCGGTGCTTCCATTCCCGGTCGGGCCGGCGCGTCTGCCGCGGCTTGAGGAGCGGCGCTCGCCGATCGATCTCGGTTACCCGCAAGTCCGAGAAGTCACGGCCCGTCTCGGGTTGCCCGCGGGTCTTCGTGTCGACGCGCTGCCCGATCCGATCGATGTCGAGAACCGTTATATCCGCTACCGGTTCGCCGTCTCGCAGAAGGAGGGACAGATCGTTGCGACCGAGAGCTATGAGGTCAAGATCCCTGTGATCCCGCTCGCCGACCTTGCGGCCTGGAAGGCCGTGGAGGTCGCCGCGGCCAAGGCGGCGTCCGCGAAGGCCGTCATCGTGCGCGGCGGCTGAGCGCCTGCACCCCTCCGATAGGGCGTGGCTCGCAGGTTCAGATCTCGATGACGACCGTGGGGTGTGCGCCGCGGCGCGCGTTGGTCACCTCGTCGTCGGAGACGCCCAGCTCCACACGGCAGCCTCGAGGGTTCCAGAACGCCATGCCGACGCCCGTGCGGAGCCGGGAATCGAGCAACCACATCCATTGTGAGCACGCGACATCCCGAGCGTAGAGATCGAAGCGGTGGTCGCTGTGTTTCTCACAGAGGACGCGCTGCAAGATCAGGTATTCGGGAATCGAGAGGCCGCGCCACCCGAGCGACTCGAAGAGCCGATCGAGCTCTCCCGCCTTCTTGTCCCTCGTCTCGCGCGGAAAGGGACCCGGCCGGTAGAGAAGCAGATACGGGCCCGACGGGCGGTTGCGGATCCCTGCGGTCTTGAGGGTCCGCAGCTCCGCCGTGAGGGGGGGGCGTGTATTGCTCGCTTCGGAGCAGGCCAAAGACCGGGGTCGCGGCCGTCTGTTTCAGGATCTCCTCGAAGTACAACTTCTGGGAGGCGACGCTCGGAAAAACGAACGCGGAACCGAAGCCTTCGGCCAGAGCCTGGTCGAAGCGTCTCTGCCGGTCTTCGGGGAGCGTGATGACTACCGGCAGCTCCCTGGCCAGAATGCCAAGCCCGTGGGTTCGCAGGAAGCCCCGGCTCGTCTTCCCCTGCGCCGACGCGTCCGCGCCGGCGGTCAACCAAGCAGCGTTACAAGAAAGAGCCGACGCCCCCGGCGCCAAGCAGAAGAGACCCGTACCACACCGGACGGCTCCGCGTCAGAGCAGCGACGGCACCGAGCGCGATCGAAACCTGAAAGACCGCCACGGCATTGGCGAACCCGTGGTGCCGGGCAAGCAGGTGGTCGGCTTCCGCGGATTTCTCGCTGGTCAGGTATTCTGGGCCAGGTCTTGCCTTTTGCCCGCCACGGCGGCCAAGCCCGGCAGGCCCGGCCTTCCGTTTGTCGAAAGGCAAGAGTCAAGACCTGACCGGAGCGCGCGAGTACCGTGCTCACACTCGCGCGCGCGACGACGCGTCCAAACAACGGTCAGCAGGATTGCGAAGCCGCTCCAGCTCGCCCACGCGAACCCGAGCCAGCGACCGCAGAGAAGAAGCATCACCGCCGCGACCGCGGACGCCCTCGCGGGCAACGATCGCGACGTGGCGATCACGATCGCGAGGCACGCCGTGGCGACGACGGCGACGAACGCGTCGAGCAGCGGACGCGGCGGGGCGGCCATTCCGGCCGCCGCGAGCAGCGGCAGGAGGCAAAGCGGGCACTTCGGCACGAAAGGAATCACCAGCGGGGCGGCGGCGCTGGCGATCCTCGCGATCCGTCTGCCGGCGCTCACGATTTCCCGTTTGTCGTCGTAGACCAGCGGCCGAAAGCGTGGTCCACCGCTACTCGGCCACACCGTTTTCCTTCAAGATCTTCCAGACCTTCTCGGGCGTGATGGGGATGTCGATGTGTCGGACACCCAGGTGCGCGAGCGCGTCCACCACCGCGTTGACGATGGCGGGGGGCGCGCCGACGGTGGCCGACTCCCCGACGCCCTTGGCACCCAACGGATGGTGCGGCGAGGGGGTCACGGTTTTCTCCGTCTCCCACTTGGGCGTCTCCATCGCCGTGGGGACCAGGTAGTCCATGAAGCTTCCACCCTGGATGTTGCCGTTCTCGTCGTACTGGATTTCCTCCAAGAGCGCAGGCGCCATCCCCATCGTGAGACCGCCGTGGATCTGGCCCTCGACGATCATGGGATTGATGATGTTGCCGCAATCGTCCACGGCGACGAAGCGGCGGATCTTGACCTCTCCCGTGCCGCGGTCGATGTCCACGACACAGATGTAGCTGCCGAAGGGGAAGGTCAAGTTTGGCGGATCGTAGTAGGAGACCGCCTCGAGTCCGGCCTCCATGCCCTGAGGATGATTCGTGTAGGCCGCAAAGGCGATGTCCTGAATCGTCTTCGACTTCTGCGGCGCCCCCTTGACCGAGAACTTGCCCGGCTCCCAGACGAGGTCCTCCTCAGCGACCTCGAGTAAGTGGGCGGCGATCTTCTTTGCCTTCTCGCGAATCTTGCGCGCCGCCATGGCGCCGGCGGCGCCGGCAACAGGCGTGGATCGGCTGGCGTAGGTGCCCAGGCCGTAGGGCGCGGTGTCGGTGTCTCCCTCTTCCACCTCGATGTGCGCGGCCGGGATGCCGAGCTCTTCGGCCACGATCTGGGCATAGGTGGTTTCGTGCCCCTGCCCCTGGGACTTGGTCCCGAATCGCGCGGTGGCCTTGCCCGTGGGATGGACCCGGATCTCGCACGAGTCGAACATCTTGATTCCCAGGATGTCGAAGTGCTTCGAGGGACCCGCGCCGACGATCTCGGTGAAGCTCGAGATGCCAATCCCCATGAGCTCCCCGCGCTTCCTTTTATCGGCCTGTTCCTTGCGAAGGTCCGCATAGCCGATCTTCTCCATGGCCTTCTTCAACGCGGCAGGATAGTTGCCGCTGTCGTACTCCCAGCCGAGCGCCGACTGGTAGGGGAACTTTTCGGGCGGAATGAAGTTCTTGAGCCTCAACTCGGCCGGGTCCATCTTCAGCTCCTGGGCCAGGACGTCCGTCAGCCGCTCGATCGTGTGCACGGCCTCGGTGACGCGGAACGAGCATCGGTAGGCGATGCCGCCGGGCGGTTTGTTCGTATAGACGCCGTCCACCTCGGCGAAGGCGTGCTTCAAGTCATACGAGCCGGTGCAGATCGAAAAGAGGCCCGCCGGAAACTTCGACGGATTGGCCGCGGCGTCGGCATAGCCGTGGTCGGCCAGCGTCTTGATCCGAAGGGCCGTCATCGTCCCGTCCTTCTTGGCCGCAAGCTCCGCCGTGATGTGGTAATCGCGCGCAAAGGAGTCGGCCTGAAGGTTCTCCATCCGATCCTCGATCCACTTGACGGGCTTGCCTAAGACGACCGAGGCGGCGACGGCAATGACGTATCCCGGATAGACGGGCACTTTGCCGCCGAACCCTCCGCCGATGTCCGGGGAAACGATCCGGATTTTCTCTTCCGAAAGCCCCACATGCCCAGCCACAAGAGCGAAAACGGTGCGGATCGCGTGCGGCGCCTGCGTCGTCATGTAGACGGTGAGCTTCCCCTTGACCCGGTCGAAGTCGGCCACGCAGCCGCAGGTTTCAATCGACGCGACATGGATGCGCGGGATGTAGAGGCTCTGCTTGACGACGACCTCCGCTTGGGCTATGGCCTTCTCCGTACCCGCCCGGTCCCCCACCTCCCAGTGGAAGATGCGGTTGTCCTTCTTGTCCTTCTTGTCGGTGCGCAGCACCGGCGCCCCCGGCTCCAGCGCCTTGAACGGGTCCACCACGACCGGCAAAGGGTCGTATTCCACCTCGACTGCCTCGACCCCGTCCGCCGCGGTATAACGGTCGGTCGCGATCACCCCGGCCACCTCCTGCGCCTGGTACATGACCTTCTCGGTGGGTAACACCATCTGGGTATCCGACATTAAGGTGGGCATCCAGTGCAGGTTGTACTTGGCCAGGGTCTCTCCCGTGATCACGGCTAAAACGCCGGGGATCTTCAAGGCCTTTTCTGTATCGATCTTCTTGATCTTGGCGTGCGCGAAGGGGCTCCGGACGATGTCCAAGTAGACCATCCCCGGAAGCTCGATGTCGTCCACGTAGTTGCCCTGACCCCGGATGAAGCGTGGGTCTTCCTTGCGCTTGATCGAGTGGCCCATGCCGCCGACTTCGGGCGTCGTTTGGGGTGCCATGACTCCTCCCTACCGCAGCTTGGCGGCCGCGTATTGCACGGACTTGACGATATTCACATACCCGGTGCAGCGACAAAGATTGCCGGAGATCGCCTGCCGGATCTCCCCTTCGCTCGGACTGGAGTTGCTCTTTAAGAGCGCGTAGCCTGTCATGAGCATGCCGGGGGTGCAGTAGCCGCACTGCAGCCCGTGCTCCTGCCAGAACCCCTCCTGGATCGGGTGCAGCTGGCCATCCTTTTCGAGGCCCTCGACCGTCATGACCTCGCGCCCGTCGGCCTGCACGGCCAACACGGTACAGGACTTGACGGGCTCGCCATCGAGTAGCACCGTACAGGCGCCGCAGTGCGTCGTGTCGCAACCGATGTGGGTGCCCGTCAGCCGCAGCACGTCGCGCAGGAAGTGAACGAGCAGCAGCCGCGATTCGACCTCGGCCTCGTGGCCGGTTCCGTTGACCGTGACACGAACCTTGTGCTTCGCCATGGCTACTCTCCTCCCGCCCTCTGGACGGCCTTCGTCAGCGCCCGCGCCGTGAGCACTCGTGCCATCTCCCGTTTGTACAAGACCGAGCCGCGGCGGTCGGCGGTCGGGGACGCGCCCTGCGCGGCCAAGCGTGCCGCCTCGGCAATCGCCGCGCCATCGGGCTTCTTGCCCTGCAGAAACCCCTCCGCGGCCGTCGCCTTGATGGGTGTCGGACCCGCGCTGGTCAAACCGATCCCGGCGCGCGCGACCTCTCCCTTCTTGCCAAGAGTCACCTGCGCCGCCGCTGCCGCCGTGGCGAAATCCCCAACCTTCCGCTCGAGCTTCACGTAGGCCCCGCCGCTGCCGGGCGGTGGGATCGGGATCCGAATCTCCGTCAAGATCTCGTCCGGCGCGAGCGCGGTCGCGAAGAGACCCGTGAAGAACTTCTCGATCGGGATCGTGCGCTCCCCCTTCGGCCCCGTCGCCACGACTTGGGCGCCCAAGGCGAGCATGGTCGCGGGGTGGTCGTTGGCCGGATCGCCGTGAGCGAGGTTGCCCCCGACGGTCGCGAGGTTTCTCACCAGAGGATCAGCGATCACAGAGGTGGTGTCGGCCAAGATGGGGTACTTGGACCGGATCAGGTCCGAACGCTCGAGCGCCGACTCGCGGGTCCGTCCGCCGATCTTCAAATACCCTCCCTCCTCCTTGATGTACTCGAGACCCGGGATTCGCCCAATGTCCACGAGATGGCCCGCCTGCCCCAGGCGGAGCTTCAGCAATGGCAAGAGGCTCTGACCCCCCGAAAGGACCTTGGCCTCCTCGCGGTAGCGCCCGAGCAACGCCACCGCCTCCGAGAGCGTCTTCGGTGCGTGGTAGTCGAACGAAGCAGGGATCATGAGGCACTCCTTTCCACGTCGAACCCTACCGGAACCACAGCCAGTAGATCAGAAGCACGAGGACGACCACCCCCGCCCAGAAACCGGGACGGCGCACCGCGCGTCCTGCCGCACGATGCACCACGCCTGCGCCGAAGGACACCACCTCGATGGACGCGACCTCTCCTCCTGCGGGGCGTTTGCCCGCGGCCTCGGCCGCCGTGTCGCGCGGCGACTCTAGCTCCACCCGCATGGCCTCGGTAAACTTCTGGAACATCTGGTCGCTGACGTCCTGAATCATGCCCCGCCCGAGTTGCGCCAGGATGCCCGTGATGTTGACCTCGGAGATCGCGGTCACCTCGGTCTCTCCCGGGGCGCGCTCGGCCAGCCGACTCCTCATGCGCATGTCGGCGCCCCCCTTGCCGCGCACGTCCTGACCCGACGCCACGATCTCCGCCAACCTCTCGACCGCGTCCAGACGCTCGAAGCGCAACTTTCCCTTGTAGTTCGCCGACACGGGACCCACCTTCACCGTGACCGTGCCGGTATACGTGCGCTCATCCACCTGCTCCGTAATCGCCGCCCCCGGCAAGCAGCGGGCCACGCGGTGCAGGTCGGTCAGGAACGCCCACACCGCCGTCGGGGCAGCGTGAATCACGAACGTCTTCTCGATCTGCAAGCCCATGGTCAGGCCGCCAAAACGGGAAGCAGACGCTCGAGCGACTCGAAGTTGTGGGCGGGCGCGAAGTGATCCACGAAGGGGAGGGCCGCTTCCATTCCCCGCGCGCTCGGTTGATACCGGGGATCGCCCAAGAGAGGGTTCAACCAGATCACCTTCCTCGCCCGGGATCGGATCGCTCGCATCGCGCCGACCAAGAGCTCCGGGTTCCCCCGGTCGAGGCCGTCGCTGACAATCACGACCGCGGTCTTCGCGTTGACCATCTCGGCCAGGTATCGCGCGACGAACTCGGCCAGGCTTTCGCCAATCCTCGTCCCGCCAGACCAATCGGGCACGCCGGCGGCCAGGCGCTCGAGCGTCGGACCGACTTTCCCGGGGGAGAGCCAGGGCGTGAGCCGAGTGAGCGCGGTGTTGAAGGCGAAGACCTCCGTGCGTCTGGCCACCCTTTTGAGCGACAGGACGAAGGCCAGGAGAAAGCGGGTATGCGGGTCCATCGAGCCGCTCGTGTCGCAGAGCAGCACGAGCCGCGGCTCCTCGACTGACCGGGTGCGGCGGGCGAGCCAGAGAAACTCCCCGTCGGTTGCGACGGCGCGGCGGAAGCTCCGCCGCAAATCGGCCGTGCCCCGCCCGCGCGTCGGGACGAGCCGGCGGCTTGGACGGGTCGCGAGCCTCGAGGCCAGGCGGGCGAGGAGCCACTCCATGGCCGCCAGGTCGCCGGCCGTGCATTGGTCGAACGGTTTGCGGCGCAGTAGAACCTCGGGGCTGTAACCCGGAGTATTCCCGTCGGCGGAACCTGTCTGCGGTTCCCCCTCACCGGGTCTCGCTTCGTGTCTCTGGACAAAGCGGCGAAGCGGGCTGCCGCGGTCCGAGGCCGTCCTCGTCGGTTGCTCGATCGGGTCCGCCGTTGCACCTTGGCTCCCCCAGAAACGGCGAAAGAGCTCGTCGAAGGCCTCCCAGTCACGCCGACGGATCTTCAACGCGGTGCGCAGTGCTCGCTCGACCTCGCCGCGGTCGGATAAGTCCACGAGCGTCAGCGCCGACACCCCATCCACCTCGTCGCTCAATCCCACGGGAATCCCTCGCTCCCGCAAGGCTCCCGCAAACCGGGCCAGGTGGACGACCAGGTCGTCTTCGCTCATCGCGCCGCAACCTCAGCGCCTCGCGCCTGACCAACGAGAGACGAAAGCTCGCCGCTCGTCAAATCGCACAGATCGTGCCGGTCCTTCAGGATGCACCCCAAGGTCTGCTCCACGGCCTCGACGTCGAGGTGCTCCCGGTGGAGGCGGATCAGCGCCTGTACCCAATCGATCGTTTCGGCCACGCCGGGTGACTTCAACAACCGGCGGCTGCGGAGCGCCTGCATGAACCGGCCGATCTCGTTGGCGAGGTGCTCGCTCGCTCCGGGGACCCGGGCGCGGATGATCCGGACTTCCTTCTCGAGGCTCGGATGCTCGATGAAGAGGTAGAGGCAGCGGCGGCGCAGCGCATCTCCGATCTCTCGGCTGCGGTTCGAGGTGAGGACCACGTAGGGCACGTGTTCCGCTCGGAGCGTGCCCAGTTCCGGGATCGTGACCTGAAAGTCCGACAGGATCTCCAACAGAAAAGCCTCGAACCCGTCGTCGGAACGGTCCACCTCGTCGACGAGCAGCACCGGCGGTCCCTCACGCCGGGTGATCGCGCGCAGCAGTGGGCGCTCGAGCAGATAGCCGCGGGAAAAGATGATCTCCTCGATCTGGGAGGGGTCGCGCCCCTCGAGTTCCGCCATCCGGACCCGCAGCATCTGGCGTGGGTAGTTCCACTCATAAAGGGCCGTGTTGACGTCGAGCCCCTCGTAGCACTGGAGGCGGATCAACTCGGTGTCCAACAGGCGCGCAAGCACCTTGGCGATCTCGGTCTTGCCGACCCCCGCGTCCCCCTCGACGAAGAGGGGTTTGCGCATTTCCTTGGCGAGATAGAGCGCGGTGGCGATCGCGGGTTCGGCGATGTAGCCATGAAGCTCCATCGCCTCCTGCATCGAGCGGATCTCGGGCCTCACGCTGCCCCTCCCGGTTGGGCCGGGGCGAAGCGCTCGGGCATCGCCAGAAAGCGCTCGCGGCACGCGGCGCAGCAAAAATAGTAGTTACGCCCCCGAACCTCGGCCTGGTGAATCGCGGTTGCGACCTCGACCGTCATACCGCAAACCGGATCGCGCTCCTCTTGAGCGGCGGCGCGGCCCGTCTCCGGTGACCCACGCTCTTGGGCTTTGGCGCGCACCTGCACGATCTCGGCGAGGATGCTCAACGCGATCTCCTCGGGGGTCCGCGCTCCGAGATCGAGCCCGGCGGGACTCTTGATCCGCTTCAAGGACTCCGGGGAGGCACCCCGCGCGAGGAGGGTCTCCTCGATCTGGGCGAACCGTTTTGAACTCGCCACGACGCCCAGATACGCGGGCTCCAAGGCGAGCGCGGCGAGAATGGCCTCCTCGTCTCGCTCGCCCATCGTGGCGACGACGGCAAAGAGCCGGGTGCCGCGCGGCGGCGGGTGAAGCAGTTCCGGCGCTCGCAGGTCGCTGAACACCCGGTCCGCCTCTGGGAACCTGGCGCGATCGGCCCCGGGATCGGCGGCATCGACGGCATAGCCCATGGCCTTGGCCAGACGCGAGAGCGCCTGAGCCGCGGGCGAGAGGCCAAAGATCGTGAGCCGGGGGGGCGGCAGCACGGGCGCGACATAAATGTCCACACTCCCTCCGCTGTGGCAGGTCATCGGGAAAACGGAGACCCCGGGGCGGCGGTCCGACTCGGGGTCGGGCGAAAGCGCGATGAGCCGTGGCATGCCCTCGGCCAGGGCGCGGAGCGCCTCGCGCACCACAGTCGGCTGAGTGCAGCTGCCGCCCAGCCAGCCGTGGAAGGTTCCGCTCTCCGTAATGAGCGCCATGTCTCCCGGCTGCGCCGAGCTCGCGGGCAAGCGGCGCACCACGGTCGCCAGGACAAACGCCTCCTCTCGCTTGGCGAGGTCAGCGGCGAGGATCAAGAGGTCGCGGCGCATCGCGGCTATCCCGTGTCGAGCTTCCCCTTGACCCGCTCATAGTCGCCGGGGGCATCCAGGTCGGTGAGTGCCGCAGCAGGCCAGGAGACGGCGACGGACTCGCTCAAGTGCCGCTTGACGACCTGCTTTCCACACCCCTCCCCTTCCATTGCGCCCAGCTCGGCGAAAAGCGACCGGTCGTAGAGCATGGGGGGAGCATGGACCCCGCCGTAGTCCGAGACCACCAGGGGCGCGGTCGTCTCCCGGTAACGCTCGATGAGTGTCGCGATCATGCGTGCGGTGACCAAGGGCATGTCCGCGAGCAGAACGACCGCCGCGGCAGCTTCCGCGGGGACCGCCGCGATCCCGCTGCGAAGCGATCGGTTGATGCCCATGGCGTATTCGGGATTGAAGACCGGCTGACAGGCCAGGCCCGAAAGCTCGGCGCAAGCCCGATCGGCCTCGTGGCCCAGAACCACGACGACCGGATCGAGACCGGCCGCGAACGCCCGGTTGACCGCGCGGCGCAGGATCGATTCCCCGTCGAGCCGGAAAAACAGCTTGTTCTGACCCATGCGGGTCGAGGTCCCGGCGGCTAAGAGGATCCCGGCCACGGGACCCTCCCTCTCAGCTCGCATGAATCGCCCCTTCCTTCTGGCGCAGATGCCACGGCTCGCGGGCCGACCGGACAGCCAGCAGCTCCGCGACGATGCTCAAGGCGACCTGCTCGGGTCCTTCGGCACCGAGATCGAGGCCCACGGGCCCGAAAACTCGGTCGGTTCCTGCCGCTCCAATCTGGCGGAGGATTTCCCGCGTGCGCGCCCGAGGACCTAGCAGGCCGATGTACGGAACCGGGACCGCGAGGAGACGCTTCACCCACTCCCGATCGTGCGCCAACGAGTGCGTTTTGACGACCACGTAGGTGCGTGGGCCAAGCCGCAGAGCGTCTGTCCCCTCCTCGGGCCTCAAGGCGAGCAAGCGCGCCGCGCCCGGAAACCGTTCCGCAGACAGGTAGGCAGGACGGTGGTCTACCACGATGACCAGGAATCCGGCATCCGAGGCATAGGCGCAGAGGGGAATCGCGTCATCGCCGGCGCCGCAGATGATCAGGCGAGGAGGTGGCGTCTGGACCTCGGTAAACACCCAAAGCGGGCCGACCTCGTGAAGTTTCGATTCGTCCTTGGCGAGCTGGGCGGCCGCCACCTGCGCCACCTCGCGCTCCAGCCCTGGGTCTCCAATTGAGCCGCCCAGAACTCCGTCGGCCCCGAGGACCAACGCACGGCCAAGGTGACTCGAGCCCTTGACGACGGTGGCCACTGCAAACGGGCTATCCCCCGCCAAGAGTTCGCGGACCCGCCCCGCCGCCTCCAGGGCGGCCTCCCCGGTCCAGGGCTGCACGAAGATGTCCACGGACCCGTTGCAACCGAGGCCGAGACCCCAGACCGTGTGATCGTCGGCGCCGGTATCGTAGTGGAGCAGCCGCGGGACCTGCTCGCGCAGGACCGCCAGGGCTATGTCGCGCACATCCGCTTCGAGGCATCCGCCGCTGACGCTTCCTACGGTGCGGCCGTCTTCTTCGACCAGGAATTTCGCGCCGGGGCGCCGGTACGCCGAGCCCTCGATGCGAACTACCGTGGCCAGCGCTGTCCGCTTGCCGGCTTCTGCAAGCCGGGCCACCCGACCGAGAATCTCCGAAGTCTCCTTCCACTGCTTCACAGCGGTACCCGTTGGAAAGACGTTCAACCTATACGCTCCGGAGAGAGGCGTCAACCCGCGACGCCTTCCGGAGCCCCGTGCGAAGGCGGATAAACTCCGCCCCTGGGAGGAATCGAATGTCGCGATTTCGCACGAGAGCTCTTTCGATTGTGATCGTGGTCGCCTCTTTCGCCGCGGCAGGGCTCGAGGCCCAAGAGCCGCAGAAGACGGGCCCTCCGGGCGCCCGGGAGTCAGCAATGAAGGAATCGATGGTCATGCTCGAGAAGGAACTGGTCGCGAAATATGGCGAAGGCCAGCGGGAGCGTCTGAAACGCGGGTTGAAGCAGGTCGCCGACTTCTGGCGGCCCGGGGACGGGGACACGGCCGTCTTCGAGGATTTCGTCCGAAGAGGCTTTGCGGGCGACCCGAAGGCGCTCGACACGCTGTTCGACCGGTTGGAGTTCGCTCTCGAGTCGATCGACGGGCATATGCTGGAGATCAGCCGCGACTTCCGAAGGCAATCCGACCTCGACCTCGGGCCGATCACCCCCTTCGATGAGACGTTGGCCGGTTACGATCCTTCGGCGCACGTCAAGGAAGACTTCTTCGCCAACAAGCTGGCCTTCACGGTGCTGCTGAACTTTCCGCTCACGACCCTCGGAGAGCGGCTGACCGACGGGGAGACCTGGTCGCGGCGTCGGTGGGCAGAGGCGCGGCTCGCGGAGCGGTTCTCCAAGCGGATTCCCGCCGATGTGAACCTTGCAATCGGCCAGGCGAGCGCGCAAGCCGAGCAGTACATCTCCGAATACAACATCTGGATGCACCACCTTCTGGACGGTGACGGAAACCGCCTCTTCCCGCCCGGGCTTCGACTTCTCTCGCACTGGAACCTGAGAGACGAAATCAAGGCCGATTACGCCGATCCGAAGACGGGGCTCGCGAAGCAGCGGATGATCCAGAAGGTCATGGAGCGCATCGTCAGCCAGACGGTTCCCGAAGCCGTGATCAACAATCCGCACGTCGATTGGAATCCGGCGACAAACGACGTGAAGCCGGCCGCCGTCCGGGACTCCGATGCGCCGCCCCCTGCGGGCCAGAAAGTCAGCAACGACCCCGAGCCCGATACCCGGTACGCGGTGTTGCTCACGACGTTTCAGGCTGCCCGGAAGGCAGACCCTTACTCCCCGACCGCGCCGACGCTGATCGCGCGCCGCTTCGAGGAGAACCGCCAGATTCCCGAGGCGCGGGTCAGGAAGATGCTGGAAGTCATTCTCGGCTCCCCCCTGGTCCCGCGGGTGGCGGCCCTCATCCAGAAACGCCTCGGCCGGCCCCTCGAGCCCTTCGACATCTGGTACAGCGGCTTCCGGGCGCGCGGAGCCTACAGCGAGGCGCAACTCGACGAGATCGTCCGCAAGAAATACCCGACCGCCGAGGCCTACAAGGCGGACATCCCCAATCTCCTGACGAAGCTTGGCTTCTCGAAGGAAAAGGCGGAGTTTCTGGCCGACAACATCGTTGTCGATCCGGCGCGGGGGTCCGGCCATGCGATGGGAGCGGCCCGCCGGCAGGACAAGGCGCATCTGCGCACGCGGGTCGAAAAGGATGGGATGAACTACAAGGGGTTCAACATCGCCGTACACGAGATGGGGCACAACGTCGAGCAAACCGTCTCGTTGAACGAGATCGACCACACCCTCTTGCAGGGAGTTCCCAACACCGCCTTCACCGAAGCGCTTGCCTTCGTCTTTCAGGGGCACGATCTCGAGCTTCTCGGATTGACCAGACCCGATGCAAAGAGCCAGGCCGCAAAGACGCTCAACGACTTCTGGGGCACCTATGAAATCGCCGGCGTGGCGCTGGTCGACATGGGGGTCTGGCACTGGATGTACGAACACCCCGACGCAACGCCCGCACAGCTGCACGAAGCGACGCTGCAGATTTCCCGAGACATCTGGAACCGGTATTACGCGCCGGTCTTTGGCTCGCGCGACGTCGTCCTGCTCGCCATCTACTCCCACATGATCGACTCGTTTCTCTATCTTCCCGACTACCCGCTCGGCCACATGATTGCCTTCCAGATCGAGCAGCAGATGGAGAAGTCCGGCAACCTCGGTTCGGAGTTCGAGCGGATGGCCAGGGCCGGCAATCTTGCGCCGGACATCTGGATGAAACAGGCGACCGGCGCCCCCGTGGGCCCGGAGGCGTTGCTCCTGGCGACACGACAGGCACTCGAAGGGATCGAGAGAACGAAAGAGAAGTAGCGACGCCGTGACGTCGCGACCGGCACAGACCTCCTCCTCCGGGCGAACGCTCGCGCTCGCACTGGGCCTTTCGGCGGCCGTTCTCGGCTTGAGGCTCGCACGCCAGCAGCCTCCCGCCCCGAAACCGCCCGACGCGCCGCCCGGCGAGTTTTCGGCAGGCCGCGCCCACCGGATCCTCGAGGCGCTTGTCGGAGACGGTCGGCCCCACCCGCAGGGAAGCCGGGCCAACGCGGGCGTCCGGGAGCGCGTGATCGCCGAACTTTCGCGGCTCGGATTCGAGCCCTCAGTTCAAGAGAGATTCACCTGCGGCCGCTACGGAACCTGCGGCACGGTCAAGAACGTCCTGGCGAGCCTCCCGGGCGCCGCCGGCGCAAAGGCCGTTCTTCTCTGCGCGCACTATGACTCGGTCGGCGCCGGTCCCGGCGCTTCCGATGACGGCATGGGGGTCGCCGCCCTGCTCGAGGTCGCGAGAATCCTGAAGATGAGTCCTCCCTTGCGCAACCCCGTCGTTTTCCTGATCGACGACGGAGAGGAGTCAGGTTTGCTCGGCGCCGAGGCCTTCGCCGCGGAGGATCCCCGGGCACGGCAGATCGGCGCGGTCGTCAACGTCGACGCCCGAGGCTCCTCGGGGGCAAGCCTGCTGTTTGAGACCAGTGAGAACAACCTCTGGCTGGTTCGACTTGCGGCCCGAGCGCTGCCGCGCCCCAACACCAGCTCAGTCTTCTCCACCGTCTACAAACGCATGCCAAACGACACCGACCTGACCGTGTTCCGCGAGAAGGGGATGGCCGGTGTCAACTTCGCCTGCGTGGGAGACGTCGCGCACTACCACACGCCTCTGGACAGCCTCCAGAATGCCAGCACGGCCACACTCCAGCAGCACGGCGACAATGCACTGGCGATGGCGCGCGCCCTGGGCAACGCCAATCTCGAGAACCCGCCACCCGGAAACGCCGTTTTCTTCGACGTCTTCGGCCTCACCGTCCTCTGGTGGCCGGAAGGCTGGACGCCGGAGCTCGCGGCACTGGCGGTTCTTCTCCTTCTCATGGCCGTCGGCCTCACGATCCGGCGAGGCGATCTGTCGTGGCGTTGCTCTGCCTGGGGACTCGCGGGTGGTCTTGCGATCCTCGCGGTGCCGGGCGCACTCGCCTACGCCGCGAAGCGGGCGCTTGCCGCAGCCGGCGCTTTTCCAGCCAACTGGGTCGCGCATCCGCTGCCGTCCCTTGCGGGCTTCTGGCTTCTGGCCTTCTTCGGCTCCTGGCTGACGGCTTCTTCTCTTTGCTCTCGAGCAGGCCAAAGGGGTCTCTGGGCGGGCGTCTGGACCTGGTGGGCCCTGGCGGCATTTGTGCTTTCCCTGTGGGCTCCGGGAGTCAGCTACCCGTTTCTGATCCCGGTTCTGGCCGCGGCGCTGACCGCTCCTCCCCGGGGTCCCGCCAGCCCCGGCATTGGCTGGCGGACGCTCCTGCCGATTCTCCTTGCAGTCTTCTTCTGGCTTCCGATGGCCTGGTTCCTCTACGACGGCCTCGGTCTGCGGGGCACCCCGGTCATCTCGGTACTCATCGCGCTCGTGGCGGGAACCTTCGCCCCCTTGATTGCGTCTCTTCCCCGTCGATCGCGCCACTGGCTTCTTTTTTCGATTGGCGCCTTCTCGGCCGCGGCGTTCATCACCGGGCTTTTTCTCCCCGCTTTCTCCTCGAAGCAACCCGAGCGCGCCAACATCCTCTGGCACCAGGACGCCGACACGGGAAAGGCTCGCTGGCTCTACACCGGCGCCTCAGGCATGCTTCCAGGCGCGATGCGAGACGCCGCCACTTTTGGAGCCCGACCGGTCGCGCCCTTCCCCTGGTCGACAGACGGCCGGGCCTTCGCCGCCGAGGCCGCGCGACAGAATTGGCGAAGCCCCGAGCTGACCGTCCTCGAGCGGTCCGCCTCGGGCGGAAGACGGCGTATCCGGGCAAGACTGAACTCTCCGCGCGGCGCTCCAACTGCCAGCCTCGCCTTTCCCCCTTCGGTGCGGATCGAGTCGCTGGCCATGGAAGGCCAGCCCCTGCCGCGGCTTCACCCGCGCGTCCTCAGCGGCAACGCCGGATGGCAGGTCTACAGCTGTGTCACGTTGCCTCCCGAAGGAGTGGTGATCGAAGCCGTACTTGCCGGAGAGGAGCCGGCCGAGATCATCCTGACCGATCAGTCGCCCGGTCTGCCCGCGGAAGGTGCGAAGCTTGCCGCCGCGAGGCCCCCGACGGCCGTCCCGAGCTACGAAGGAGACGTCTCGCTCGTGACACGGCGCATCCATCTCTGAGGCGGTCCTTCGACGGGGCGATCCGCGGGTCAGTCTTTCGCGGTTGTCCCGGAGTTGATACGCTCCCGCCCGTTCCTGAGAATTCTGTGTCGAGGGCAGACGAGACACAATGACCGGTGCAAGGCTCGCCAACCGCTATGAGCTTCAGGGAGAGCTCGGCCGCGGGGGAATGGGCGTGGTTCACCGGGCTCACGACCCGTCCTTGCATCGGGACGTCGCCGTCAAGCTGATCTCGTCAGCCGAATTGACCCCCGAAATCGAAGAGCGTTTCCAGCGCGAAGCCCAGATCGTCGCTCAGATGGACCATCCCGGCATCGTTCCCATCTACGACGTCGGTCGGCACGAAGGCTCGCTCTTCTTCGTCATGCCCGTCGTGGAGGGGTCGAACCTGCGGCATCTGCTCTGGGAGGGGTCGCTGCTGCTGGGCCAGGTCCTGGACATCGCGATCCAGGTGGCCGAGGCGCTCGAGTACAGCCACTCGCGCGGCATCGTTCACCGAGACATCAAACCCGAAAACATCATGGTGGCGCGGCAGGACGAAGAGAGTCTGCGGGTCCGGGTCATGGATTTCGGCCTCGCCCACGTCTCCGCGGAGTCCCGGCTCACGAAAACGGGCACCCTCGTAGGAACCGTCTCCTACTTCAGCCCGGAGCAGGTCGCCGCCAAGACTTTCGACGCACGCTCGGACATCTACTCCCTGGGAACCGTCCTCTACGAGTGCCTCGCGGGCGAGCCGCCCTTTGCGGGAGAGGTGCAGTCGATCCTCTACCGCATCGTTCACGAGATCCCCCAGCCGCCACGGGCTCTCGGGGCCGACATTCGGGAAGAGCTGCAGAACATTGTGCTTGCCTGCCTCCAGAAAGACCCCGCGAAGCGTCCACAACGGGCCGGACATCTGGCCGAAGCTCTGCGGCGCCACCGGTTAAGCCTCCAGAGCGACGAGTTCAGCCGGTCGGTCGTCCTGACCGCGAGTCGGGTGCTCCAGCGGCCGGCGGCCTCGGCATTCGTCGGCCGCGAGAAGGAGTTCGCCGAGCTGCAGCACCGGTTGAACGCGTCGATCGCGGGCGACTGCCAGTTCGCCGTCGTGGCGGGCGAGCCGGGGATCGGCAAGACGCGGCTTCTCGAGGAGCTGAAGAAGCTCGTCACGGTACGCAAGATCCGGGTTCTCTACGGCCGCTTCGTCGAGCAGGACCGGGCCTTCTCCTACCAGGGGTTCTGCGAGCTGATCCAGGATTACTTCCGGACCCGGGACTCGAACAGCTCTGGCTCCGAACGCCCGGATTTCTCGGACCTCGCGGCCGACCTGATCGCCCTCTTTCCGCAGCTCTCGGAGATCGGCGAGCTGCGCGCGGCCGTGAGCGGCGACACGCGCGCCAAAACCGCCGCCGAGGAGCGTAAGCCCGAGGACCGGATCCAGATCTTCGAGCTCTTGGCCCGCACGCTGACCCGGATCGCGGGCGGAAAGCCGCTCGTCCTGATCCTCGAGAACCTCCACGGCGCCGAGATCTCGATCGAAGCGCTTCAGTACATCGTTCGGCGGCTCGGGCCGACGCCGACCTTGATCGTCGGCAGTTACCGCCAGACCGAAACCGACAAGCGGCACCCGCTCATCCGCATGCTCGACTCCTTCGCGGACGATCCGCGTTTCGTCTCCATCACGCTCGGGCCATTTTCCCCCTCCGAGCATCGGGCCCTGGTCCAGTCGCTCGTCGGAGCTCCGAAGGTCGCCGATGATCTGGCCACGAGGCTGCGCGACGCCACGGAGGGAAACCCGTTCTTCACCAAGGAGCTGATCCGCTCGCTGGTGGAATCCGGAGGAATCGCCAAGGACGACTCGGGAGCCTGGAGCTTCTCGAAGGAGGCGGCCCTCTCGGCGGACGCCCTGCCTGCGACAATCCAGCAGGCGGTCGAAAAGCGAATCGAACGGCTGCCCGAAGAGCTTCGTGAGCTTCTCTCGATCGCCTCGGTGCTCGGGAAGACCTTCGACTCCCGAGACCTCGAAACATTGGCGGAAGGAGCCAAGAACCTCGACGACGAGATCGAACGGCTCGTCCGGGAGGGGATTCTCGAGGAGGAGCGAGAATCCCGGGGCGACCGGCTGACCTTCTCGAGCGGGATCGTGCGGGATGTCCTCTACGGCGTGCTCTCTCGCCGCAAGCGCCGATCGCTCCACCGCAAGTACGCCGAGTTGATCGAAAAGCGATACGCCGGCCGGCTCGAGCGCATCTATCCCGATCTCGTCCATCATTTCTCGCAGGCCGATGTCCCGGAGAAGACGGTCGAGTACGGCCTGAAGCTCGCGCAGAAGTCGCTCGACGCCTTGAGCCCGGACGATGCCATCCGCGTCGGGAAGATCGCGCTCGAGTTTCTCG
>JBOGJN010000273.1:0-1123 GCA_050745445.1 Thermoanaerobaculia bacterium | reverse complement strand
GTTCCACGGCGACGGAGCGGCTTCGTTACCGCTGCCTGACCGCGCCACGATCGCCAACATGGCCCCGGAGTACGGCGCCACGATGGGCTTCTTTCCGATTGACGAGGAGTCCTGCGCCTACCTCTCGGTCACCGGGCGAAGCGACGAGCACGTGAACGCCTTCCGAAACTACTTCCGCGCGCAGAAGCTCTTCGGAATTCCGCGCGGCGGTGAGTGCGACTACTCGACGGTCCTCGAGCTCGATCTCGGGTCTGTCAGGCCGAGCGTCTCGGGGCCCAAACGCCCGCAGGATCGGATCGAGCTGCCCGATTTGAAGTCCCGCTTTTGGGAGCTCCTGCAGAAGCCGGTCTCCGAGAACGGATACGGCAAGCAGAATGGGAATCTTCGCCGCCGCTTCTCCACGCGGATCGGACTGGAAGGCGGGACCGCGGCGCCACTCACGGGAGGAGGGCGCCAGGAACCCGAGCCGGTCATTCCCGCCGTCGCGGCCGCCCGCGAGACCAACGCCTGGACCGAAACGGAGATGGTCAACAACCGGCCAAGCCCCGATCGTGTGCATGAAGAAGCCGTGTCGACAGCGTCCGTGGACGTTGGGCATGGCGACGTCTTGATCGCCGCGATCACCTCCTGCACGAACACTTCGAACCCGAGCGTCATGCTGGGCGCGGGACTGCTCGCCAAGAAAGCTGTCGAGCGCGGGCTCTCGGTCTCCCCCAAAGTCAAGGCCTCTCTGGCGCCGGGGTCGCGCGTCGTGACGGAGTACCTTCGAAAGACGGGGCTGCAGGAGTATCTGGACCGGCTGGGCTTTAACCTGGCCGGCTACGGCTGCACGACCTGTATCGGCAACTCCGGACCTCTGGATCCCCGCATCGAGGAAGTCGTCACCGGCAATGACCTCGTCGCCGCGAGCGTGCTGTCCGGCAACCGAAACTTCGAGGCGAGGATCCACCAGAGCATCAAGGCGAACTTCCTGATGAGCCCCCCTCTGGTGGTCGCCTTCGCGCTCGCCGGCCGTGTGGATCTGGACCTAACCCGTGAGCCGCTCGGCAAGGACCGGAAGGGACGCGAGGTCTACCTGAAGGACATCTGGCCGAGTCTTGCGGAGATTCGCGACGCGATGCTC
>JBOGJN010000272.1:0-4169 GCA_050745445.1 Thermoanaerobaculia bacterium | reverse complement strand
TGTACCAGTGCGGCGCCCACTACGTGGTGGACAGCATCGCCGACATCCTCCCCTGCCTCGACGACATCGACCGGCGCCTGGCGCGCGGCGAGAAGCCCTGACGCACCCCGGCCGGGCCAGGGTCCGGAGCGCGCCGGGAAACGAGATCGCCGAGCGCCCGCCAGAGCGGACTGCCGATAAGGCCTGGAGAGGCGCAGCCCGGCCCTCGCATCGAGCGCGGGCCGCGGGCGCAACCGGGTCCGGAGGGGCGATGGGCAGGGCCGACCGGCGCGACGAGCTTCCGATCCCGCAGCGCTTCCTGAAGGAGGCGGCGCGTCCCGAGGCTGAGGCGCGGGTCTCCGAGCGGCTTCCGGCCAAGCTGCGCCGGATCGCGGACAGCCGGCTCGTGGGCCTCGCCCGGGAGGCGTACGGCTACGCCACGCATCCGGCCGTCTCGCGGCGCACCAAGCTCCTGGGCGCCGCGGCCCTGCTCTACCTGATTGCGCCGCTCGATGCCGTCGCGGACTGGATCCCCGGGCTTGGCTACGTGGACGACGCCGCGGTGCTCACCGCTTTTGTCGTGTCCGTGCGCGAGGGGGCGAAGCAGGTGGTCTCGCACGCCCAGCAGGCCGCCGAGCAGGTCGTGTCCCACGCCCTTTCCGAGGCGCGCGAGACGTGGGCCCGGCGCGGCATGGGCCAGGTATGCCTGAGCCTGTGGGCCGCCACGCTCGCCGCCTGCGTGGGCCTGCTCTACACCGGAGCGCGGCGGGCGCTCGAGGCCGAGGCGCCCGGCGACGTGGCTGGAGACCCGTTCCTCTGGGCATGCCTGCTCGCCGGGGCGCTGGGTCTCGGCTACCAGCTCGCCTTTGCCTGGCGCGTCTGGCGCCGCTGGGCGGGGGCCTCGCCCGAGATCAAGGAGCCGCTCGCGTTCGCGATCGTCTCGCTGTCCGACTGGCGGCAGACGCTCGCGCTGGCGTTGCCGGTGGTCGCCCTCGCGGCGCTGCTCGTGCTGCGGAGCGTCTGGGCCGCGCAGGGCTAGCCCCAATGCCGGGTAGTTTGGGCAGATCCTTCGCCCCGTCAGCCCCTTATTGACTACTGCGTAAATAATGTTACGATGGGTATCCAAGGGGGGTACTCATCATGCGACCGCGCGGCGCGGCAGCGGTGCTCGAGGCGCGACGGCATTGGGCGCTGAAGCTCTTGGACGAGGGGCGTTCTCTGCACGAGGTCGGCCGCTTGGTCGGCTGTGCTCCGGTCTCGGTGATGCGATGGCGCAATGCGCGGGACGAAGGCGGTGCCGTCGCGCTGCAGGTTCGATTCTCGCCCGGGCGCCCACCCAAGCTCAACGGGCGCCAGCGCCAGCGTCTCGTGAAGCTGCTGCTCAAGGGGGCCATGGTCCAGGGCTACCGAACCGAGATCTGGACCACCTCCCGCGTCGCGGCGCTGATCCGCAAGACCTTTGGCGTCCGCTACCACCGCGATCACGTCGGGCGCCTCCTGCACGCGCTCGGCTTCACGCACCAGAAACCTGAGCGCCGAGCCTTGGAGCGCAACGAGGAGGCGATCGAGCGCTGGAAGCGGGAGGAGTGGCCGCGCATCAAAAAAAAACCTCGCGGCTGGGTGCCCACCTCGTCTTCGTCGACGAGTCGGGCTTTCTCCTGATTCCGAGCGTCTGCAAGACCTGGGCGCCATGCGGCCAAACGCCGCTCCTCTACCACCGGCAGCGGCGGGATCGAATCTCCGTGATCTCCGGCATCTCGGTGAGCCCCCGCCGTCGACGCCTCGGCCTGTACTCCTGCCTCCACGCCAAGAACATCCAGCACCCCGAGGTCCGCGCCTTCCTTCGATACCTGCTTCGGCATCTCCGAGGACCGGTCGTCCTCGTGTGGGACAACGGGAGCATTCACAAGGGGGATGCGATCCGTGCCCTCTGTCATGCCTTCCCCCGGCTACACCTCTATCGCTTCCCCGGCTATGCCCCCGAGCTCAACCCCGACGAAGGTGTCTGGAAGCTCGCGAAGCAGGGGCTCGCCAACGGACGCCCCGACACCCAGCGCGAGCTCTGGCGGCACCTCCGGTTGTCGCTCGACCGAATCCGCCTCTCTCCGCAGCGCCTCCGGGGATGCATCCGCCAATCCGACCTTCCCCCTTTTTTGGGCCGTTTGTAACATTATTTATACAGTAGTCAATATCAGGAATCTGGAACGGACTGAGCCCAGCGGAGCAGCATTGGCCGAACGCATGGTTCCGCCTCGCCCCGGCTACTACTCCATCTGGATCGACGACCCGGTGAACCTGCCGGCACCCTACGGCGACTATCTCCGCGAGCGAGATACGACGCTTCTCTACGTGGGAATCGCGACCAAGTCCCTTCTCGAACGGCTCGTGGAGCAAGACCTACGGCACAAGAGCGCATCTACGTTCTTCCGTGCCATCGGCCCGATCCTGGGATTCCGACCTCCGCGGGGTTCCCTCATCGGGAAGAAGAACACTCGGAACTACACCTTCGCACGCGAGGATACGAATTCCATCGTCGCCTGGATTGACGCGCACCTCAGCGTTGGCTTCGTCGAGAATCCGGCGCCCGCCGAAAGCGTCGAAGGCGGCGCGATCCAGCAGCTCCGCCCACTTCTCAACTCCAAGCACAATCCGGACGCTCTACCCGCGCTCGCCGCCCTTAGGGCCGAGTGCCGCGAGCTTGCGAATTCGCCTGGCTGACTTCGATGTCAGTCCAATCCACCATCGCACTTGACCGGGTCTTCAATGCTCTCTCAACGGCCGGAGAGTACAGGGCTCGGGGATCGGGTGGGAAGGCTTGAGGAGACGGAGAAAGAGCGGCCGCTTGTGTGCCTGTTCGGGAGAGGTTTAAGCGACTGCTCCTGATTCCTGACCAGAAGCCGAGGTCATCCAGTCCGCCGTGCCCTTCCTGACCCTCGAAGACCCGAACGCGAAGATCCGCGGCTCGTGGGGATCCGCTCGGCGCGCGCCGAGGACGCCGATGCGCAGGCGGGTCATCAGGTACCCCTCCCTCAGCCCGTCTGAAGTCGATTCGCTCAGTCGACCTCAATCTCGTCGTCGACCTCGTCGCCCGGAGCTCCGATGCTTTCGCTCCACCTAGCGTCTTTCAGCCCCTGAGTGACCGCCTCTCGAAAGGCGTGGAGTTCCGAAGTGGTGTTCAGATTGAAAGAGAGCGCCGCTCCGGACTTTACTGAGCTCACAGAAGCCGCCTCACCTAAGCGATCCTTCCAGAAATCCTCATCTTCCTTGAAGCGCCCTCGCTGCCAGACGTATGCAGCCTTTTTGCGACAAACCATGCTCCAGCGACGCTTTCCGTCGATTCGGTAGTGGAAAACCCGACGACGCAGAGATGACTCACGGCCACTCTCTAGTTCTTTCCGCGCGAACTCTCGTAGCTCCTCATTCGCGAGGCTCGCCAACGCCTCATCCCAGTCCGCCCACTTGATCGGGCGCAAGGAGCGCGGCGATCGACTCCTAGCTGCGGCTTGCTCAGCGAGAGCGGGCGGCGGAAAGACGCTCGAGCAGGCCAAGTATTCAGCGCCCGTTGCGGAGTCGGTCGCTAGAGCGACTGCAGAGCACCGGATGTCCACGCCGTAGCGTTCGCTGAGCCATTCCGCTCCAGCAAGGAGTGCGTAGTCGTAGCCTTCTGCCACAAGCAAGAGGCGCTGGTTGCGGTTGATCTCGTCAATGTCGACGTCCAGAAAATCAGTTAGCGCTTCCCAATCGTCGGCCGAGACAAGCCCGCGGAAATCCTCCACGCCCCAGCGGGACACCATGCCGGCGTAGGAGACAGCTTGGAGCATCTGCAGCTTGTTTGAGCCCCGCTTGAGTTCGACGATGACCGTGGTTCCCTCGGCGTCGATCCCGAGTAGATCGATCCGGTCGGGAACCGTCTGCGAGGGGATGACCTCCCTACCGAGGACGAAGACGCGCTCTCCGATCTCCGCGAAGAACTCGCTGCTGCTGTTGTAGATGCATTCCTGGAGGTCGGCACGCTCCAAGATTCGAGCGTTGGCGAGGGTCGGCGCGTCAAGCCGGGCGAACGTCCGGTGCTCACGATCAACCTTCAGCAAAGCGCCCTCCAATCTCTGACGGGAACGTAGCCGGGGTCGAGAACCCACATTCCCCATCGCGGATGAACCGTATGAGATATACCACGGGCTGCTATGACC
>JBOGJN010000271.1:0-4406 GCA_050745445.1 Thermoanaerobaculia bacterium | reverse complement strand
AGCCCACTCGAACCGAATTGGCAGCCTCGGGTCGATGGGGGCTACGATCCGCAGTTTCTCCCGACCCAGACACGGCTGCTGAAGAGTCGCGGGGTGGCCGCGAGGGTCGTCCAGAAACTGAATCTGGTGGAGAATCGGGAGCTCAATCCCGGGCGGCATGGGCTCGCGCGAGCCGGCTCGAAGAGCCGGTCCGCAGCCTCTCCGGAAGGGACCGCGACCGCGATGGCCGAGAAGATTCGCAGCGGCATCCAGGTCGAGCCGGTGCGCGGCACAAATCTGCTGGAGCTGTCCTACGCGGGGCCCTCGCCGAAGCTGGCGGCCGACGTCGCCAACGCCGTGGCCGAGGCCTACATCGAGTGGAATCTCGAGGCGAAGTTCAAGATCGTGGCCCAGGCGTCAAGGTTTCTGACCGCGCAGATCGAGCAGTTGAAGAACGAGCTCGAGACGAAGCAAAAGCAGCTGCTCGACTTCGGGCGCGAGAAGAACGTCGTCTCCGCCGATCCACAGACGAATGCCTCGTCGCAGCCTCTGGAGACACTCAACCGGGACTACGCGGCTGCGGTGACCGATCGGATCGCGAAGGAGGCGCGCTATTACGAGCTCCGCACCGCGCGCGCCGAAACCATCGCCGATGGCTTGTCGTACGGTCTCATCGCGCAGCTGTCCAACGACCAGGCCAAGCTCGAGCGCGACTACGCGGAGAAGTTAAACCTCTTCAAGCCCGAGTGGCCCGCCATGCAGCAGCTGAAGGCCCAGATCGAGAAGGGACGCCAGCACCTGGATTCGGTCATCGCCCGGACCGTCGCGCAAGCCCGAGAGACCGCACGCAACGACTATGAGACGGCGCTCCGCCGCGAAGAGAGCCTGAAGGAGCCGCTGCGGGCGCAGCAGTCCCAGGTCATCTCCTCGACCAACCTCCGCGTGGAAGTGGAGACGAAGAGAGCTCTGCTCGACAGCCTCTCGAAGCGTCAGGCGGAGACTGAGATGATCTCGAGGCTCGGCGGGGAACGAGCCTCGAACGTCCGGATCGTGGACCGCGCGCTTCCGCCGTCTTCCCGATTCAAGCCCTCGTACACGCGCAACGGTCTACTGGCTCTCCTGGCCGGAGGGGCAATCGGAGTGGGTCTGGCGCTTTTTCTGTCGTATCTCGACCGCAGCCTCCGCACGCCGGAACAGGTGGAGCACTATCTTCAGCTGCCTGCCCTGGGAGTGATCCCGGCGGTCGGAGCCGTCGGCGGCCGCTCCGGTCATATCTACGGCCCGTGGCGCCGCCGCAAGAGGAAGAGGGAAACTCCCACGGGAGAGCCGGATGCGATCGAGCTTCTTCCGAAGCGGGAGCCCCGTTCGCGCGTGGCCGAGAGTTACCGGGCCTTCCGGACGGCGCTGTTGCTGTCCCACGCGGGAGGCGTCAAGTCCATCGTCATCACCTCCAGCTTCTCACAAGAGGGAAAGACGGCGACGGCGCTGAATCTCGCGGTCGTCCTGGGCCAGCTCGGAAAGCGGGTGCTCCTGGTGGATGCCGATTTGCACCGGCCTCATCTGCACGAGGTCCTGCGCATTTCGAATCGCGCCGGGCTCGTCTCGATCCTGGCGGAGAGTCTCGAGCCGGGCCGCGTGCTGGTCAAGACGGATATCCAGGGAGTCTGGTTTGTTCCGGCGGGCCCCGCCTCGCCCAACCCTTCGGGTTTGCTCTCCTCGGAGGCGATGGGCGGGTTTCTGGATTTCGCGCGGGCCAACTTCGACTACGTCGTGCTGGATGCTTCGCCCGTGGTGCCCGTGGCCGATGTGCTGGTGCTCGGCACTCAGACGGATGGCGTGGTGCTCTGCGTCCACGGAGGCAGGACCTCCCGCGAACAGGTTGCGCGGGTGCGCGATAGGCTGCTGCGGAGCAATGTGCGGATTTTGGGGGTCCTCGTCAACAACCTGGTGGAACAGGCCGACGCCTATCGCGCGGGCGGCTATGCCGCCTACACCACGGCGATCGGAGATGCCGGACGGCGAGATGCGGCAGGCGCGGGAGGCAAGCTGTAGAGGCTGGGATTTTCGAGGCTAAACGCCGGGCGCTCTTACACTTCGAGCCAATATGCCGTGGACCGGTTCGGAGCGCTGGGCTGTCCGGGCGCGCCGGTGACCCGGCCCGGCTCTCGCCCCAGAAGGTCCCCTCTGTCCGAAGGGCCAGGTTTTCGACCTGTCCGAAGGGTCAGGCTCGGCCGGGACGTCTGTTTTGCCTGTGCTATCATTCCTGCTCCAAAAATTCAGACATCTTGCCGAAAATGGGTGTGCCCCTTCCGGCAAGGGACTAGGGGCAGCTCAGAGTGCCGCTTCTCAAGTGCGGAACGGAGATTTTTCCTCCGAGCCTCTTCGAACTACCAGAGGGGGACTATCCCTGGTGGGTCGCGCACGTCCGGAGCCGACAGGAGAAGGCCCTTGCTCGGTACCTCCTGCCTCTCCAAGTCCCCTTCTACCTTCCCCTCCGCGAAAAGCGGTCACGGCGTTCGGGTAGGACCTTCACCTCTTATCTGCCGCTCTTCCGGGGCTACCTCTTCTTGCGCGGTTCGGGCCGCGAGCGCCATGCCGCGCTGCGGAGCAATCTGATCGTCCGCGTCCTGGACGTGCCTGACCAGGCGCTTCTCAACCGCGAGCTCGGGGAGCTGCGGGCGCTTCAGCGGATGGGGGCGTCACTCGTGCCCTACGCGCCGCTCGCTGCCGGCGACGTGGTGCGCGTGGCGGACGGGCCCTTCCAGGGGTATTCCGGAGTGGTCGTGCGGGGCGCGGCTCGTCCGCGCCTCGTGGTTTCGATCTCGGTGCTGCGAAAAGCCGTGGCGGTGGAGTTCGAGCGCGACGTGCTCGTGCCCGCCCGGTCACCGCAGCGACCTAAAGGGGATGCTCGAAGCGCCGTGGCTTAAGGAACTTGTGGGCGGCGTTTCCGGAAAATGGAAGACCCCTCTTTCGGTGTGTACACCGAGGAGGGCGGAGCCTGGCAAGACAGATCCCCCGAGGCCTCCAAGCGTTTTAGAAGCAATTCGTAATGAATTTGAGCACTGACCTGCGTGGCGAACGCGTATTGGTGACCGGGGGCGCCGGTTTCATCGGGTCGCACCTGGTAGATGCGTTGCTCGACCAGGGCGCGACTGTGCGGGTGCTCGACAATCTCGCGACCGGCCGGCTGGAGAACCTGGCCGGGAGTCTGGACCGAATCGAGTTCCTGGAGGGAGACATTCGCGACGCGGAGGTCTGCCGCCGCGCCTGCAAGGATGCGGCGTTTGTGTTCCACGAGGCGGCGCTCGGCTCGGTGCCGCGATCTTTGGTCGATCCAGCCACGACCATCGCCGTCAACGCCGGCGGCACCGCGAATGTCTTCGCGGCGGGCCGCGAGGCCGGCGTGCGGCGGATCGTCTACGCGTCTTCGTCGAGCGTCTATGGGGACAGCGAGCGGCTGCCAAAGCGGGAAGGGGAGGAGGGCCAACCTCTTTCCCCATACGCGCTTTCCAAAGTCATGGACGAACAGCTCGCGGAGACCTTCATTCGTTGCTTCTCCATGGAGCTCGTCGGGCTGCGCTACTTCAATGTCTACGGGCCCCGACAGGATCCAGAGGGTCCCTACGCGGCCGTCATCCCTCGTTTCTTCCACGCCTACCTCGCGGGTAAAGCTCCGGTCATCTACGGGGATGGGCAGCAGAGCCGCGACTTCACCTTCGTGGGCGATGCCGTGGCCGCAACCCTTCTGGCGGCGGGAGCCTCGAAAGGGTCCATCGGCCGCGCCTACAACGTGGCGGCCGGGCAGGGCACCGCTCTCCTCGGGCTCGCACGCTCGATCCGCGAGCTGATTGGCGGCAGGCTACAACCGCGCCACGAGGCGCCTCGCGCGGGCGATGTGCGGCACTCCCTGGCGGATCTGACGCTCGCCCGCGAGCAGCTCGGCTACTCACCCAGGACGGATCTCGCTTCGGGTCTCGCCCGGTGCCACGCCCATTTTGGGGTCCGGCCCGCCACAGCGAGCGAGCGCGTGGTCCGCGGCGCGCAGAGTTAAGAATCGGTCGGAACGAATTCGTGTCGATGGTGGCAGAACCCCGAGTATCCGCAGGCGTGGCGCGCGAGCCCGCGGCGCCGCGCACGGTCTTCATCCGGCCGAGCCGGGGCTGGATCTCGCTGAAGCTTAAAGACGTCTGGGAGTATAGGGAGCTCCTGTACTTCCTCGTCTGGCGCGACGTCAAGGTGCGATACAAGCAGACCGTGTTCGGCGCGGCGTGGGCGATCCTTCAACCTCTGATGACGATGGTCGTCTTCACGATCTTCTTCGGCCGTCTCGCGAGGGTTGGCTCGGACGGGCTTCCTTACCCCATCTTCTCCTACGTGGGACTTTTGCCGTGGACCTTCTTTGCGCATGGCGTCGCTCAATCCTCGGC
>JBOGJN010000270.1:0-1689 GCA_050745445.1 Thermoanaerobaculia bacterium | reverse complement strand
CGCCCCCCGGCTATGTCGGCCACGAGGACGGCGGGCAATTGACCGAGCGCATCCGCCGCAATCCCTACAGCGTCATCCTCTTTGACGAGATCGAGAAGGCCCACCCCGACATCGCGAACCTGCTGCTACAGATTCTCGAGGACGGCATCCTCACGGACGCCTACGGAAACGTCGTCGATTTCCGCAACACACTCATCATCATGACCTCGAACATCGGGACCAAATACTTGGTCAACCGCACGCGCCTCGGCTTTGGCGCTTCCAAGGACCAGCCGAACACGCGGGAGACCGAGGATCTCGTCCTGAAGGAGCTGCGCAAGGACTTCTCCCCGGAGTTCATCAATCGCATCGACGAAACGATCGTGTTCCACCCCCTGTCCCACGTTGAAATGGCCAGGATTTGCCGGTTGCTGATCGCCGACGTCAATACGACGATCGCCACCAAGGGGGCCTTCATCGACGTGGACGACGCCGCTGTCGAGTGGCTCCTCGATCAAACCGGAGACGACCCGAACATGGGCGCGCGACCGCTGCGGCGCGCGATCCAGAAGTTCATCGAGGATCCGGTGTCCGAGCTGTTGATCGCGGCTCGAGACGAGCGCATCGAGGGCATCGAGGTCCGAGTCAGTGAGAACGGCCTGGCCGTTGCCGCCCGGGAAGCCGAGCCGATCGGGCAGGGAACCTAGACGCTTGCGCGTCAGCGTTTTCGGGGCCGCGGGCCTCGCCGCGGCACTTGGCGCGGTTGCGGCCCGGGCCCAGACGCCCCCTCCCAACCCGGTCCCGGCGAGTGCGCCCGCCCGGGCGGCTGAAAAGCCGGCCCCGCCGATCATCGGAATCCGCGTCATCGGCTACCAGACCGTCACGCCGGACACGATCGCGCACTACCTGGGCATCAAGGTCGGGGACCCGTACGATCCCGAGAAGATCCGCGGCAACTTTCAGAGCCTCTGGGACGTCGGGCTCCTGGAAAACGTGACCATCGAGGCCGAGACCGCCCCGGCCGGCGTCACGCTCGTCGTGTCCATCGAGGAGCGCCCGATGATCTCGGCCGTCGAGTACCAGGGCAACAAGAAGCTCTCGGTCTCGCAGATCAAGGACCGCTTGAAGGAGCAGAAGGTCGACGTGAAGGCAGGGGCCCCGCTCTCGTTGCGCGACATCGCGAAGGTCCGAGCCGTGATTGCCGATTACTACACCGAGCAGGGGTTTCGGAGCGCCTCCGTCGACTACCGGGTTGAGGACGTGTCGAAGACCGAGAAGAAGGTCGTCTTCGCCATCGACGAGGGCGACAAGATCAAGATCGCAGCGATCCACTTCACGGGAAACAAGGCGGTTTCGGAGCGGACGCTGCGCAACGCCATGAAGAAGACGAAGGTCAACGTGTTCTGGAGGCTGCTCTCCGAGAGCACGACGTACAGCCAGGCCAACTTCGAAGCCGACGTCGAGCTGATCAAGGGAGTCTACCAGTCGAAAGGGTACAAAGACATCGTCGTCAAGGACCCGATCCTGGACGTCTTCGTCAAGAACCCGAAGGCGGACCCCAAGAAGTTCAAGAGGCAGGTGCGCATCGCCATCCCGGTCGTCGAGGGCGACCAATTCTTCGCGGGCGAGATCCGGATCGTGAAGATGGATCAGTCGGGGCAGCCGGAAGCCGAGGGACAGCCGATGGTGGTGGCGCGGGAGCGGATGCTC
>JBOGJN010000269.1:0-1146 GCA_050745445.1 Thermoanaerobaculia bacterium | reverse complement strand
CGTCAAGACCTGTCTCGCCAAGGACCCGGACGACCGCTGGCAGACGGCGCACGACGTGATGCTGCAGCTGAAGTGGATCGCCGAGGGGGGCTCCCAGGCGGGAATTCCCGCCCCGGTCGCGGCCCGCCGGCAGAGCCGCGAGCGGCTCGCCTGGGCGGTGGCCGCAGCTCTCGCCGTCTCGACGATCGCCCTGGCTGTAGCCTACCTGCGGCGCCCGCAAACCGGCTCGCGTCCTGTCCGGTCCTCCATCCTGCCTCCGGAAAAGTCCAGCTTTCGTTTCGTGGGAGAGGGCGCCGGACCGGTTGCCGTCTCTCCGGACGGCTCGATGCTCGCCTTCGGCGCCGTGGATTCCTCCGGCAAGATGCTGCTCTGGGTCCGGCCTCTCGACATGCCGAGCGCGCGCTCGCTGCCCGGAACGGAAGGAGCGACCTATCCCTTCTGGTCCCCCGACAGCCGGTTCCTGGGGTTTTTCGCCGACGGGAAGCTGAAGAAAGTCGAGGTCTCCGGCGGGCCCGTGCTGGCGCTCTGCGACGCAGCGGACGGGCGCGGCGGGAGCTGGAACCGGGACGGGCTGATTCTGTTCGAGCCCCATTTTCGCGAGCCGCTCTTCCGGGTGCCGGCGACAGGCAGTAAACCGACTGCGGTCACCCGGCTCGATGAGTCACGCAAGGAGACGACACACCGCTTCCCCTCTTTCCTGCCGGATGGAAAGCACTTCCTCTACCTGGCCGGAAGCCACGCCGTCGGCACCGAGAGCGAGCTGCACGCGATCTACCTCGCCTCGCTCGATCCGAAAGAAAAGCCGAGGCTCCTCGTCAACGCCCGGTCAAAACCGCTCTATGCCGCGGGCTACCTCCTCTTCGTGCGCCAGAGGACGCTGATGGCGCAGCCCCTCGACGCGAAGAGCGGCAAAGTCACCGGCGACGCCTTCCCGATCGCGGAGAACGTTCAGGAAGACGTGGGTTACTTCACGGCAGTCTTCTCGGTTTCGGAGAACGGCGTCCTGGCATATCAGGAGGGGGGCGGAAGTGTCGGCCTCTTTCAACTGGCCTGGTTCGACCGAAGCGGCAAGCAAGTGGAAACCATGGGAACACCGGCGGATTACTGGGCTCCCCGACTCTCACACGACAACCGACGCATCGCCTC
>JBOGJN010000268.1:0-2324 GCA_050745445.1 Thermoanaerobaculia bacterium | reverse complement strand
GTCTTCAGGCGCTCGGGATCGGCTTTTCCAGTTGAGCCGAGCGCGCCCCGCGTTACTTGCACAAGAAATTGTGCAACTTTCGCAAGAATTCATGTCTTTTTCGAGAGAAAGATCTTGTAATCTGTCGAACTGACACTAGAATCTTGCCAAATCTGCAAAAAACGGAGGTCAAGATGCCAAAGGCGAAGATCCTGAAGTTCGATGCCGCGGGGCCGGGTCTGTCCAAGACGGAGATCCTGAAGGTCTGCGACGCCGAACATGTCCGGTTTCTGAGGCTCCAGTTCACCGACATCCTGGGCGTCATCAAGAACGTCGAGATCCCGCGGTCGCAGTTCGAAAAGGCCCTGGACGGCGAGATCCAGTTCGACGGCTCCTCGATCGAGGGCTTCACGCGGATCGAGGAATCGGACATGAATCTGGTGCCCGACCTCGATTCCTTCGCGATCTACCCGTGGGCCCACAACGGCGGCGAGAAAGTGGGCCGCCTGATCTGCGATGTCTATAACCCGGACGGCAGCCCCTTCGCCGGCTGCCCCCGCATGACCTTGAAGAAGCAGATGGACAAGGCCTCCGCCCTGGGCTATGTGCTCGTGACCGGGCCGGAGGCGGAGTTTTTCCTTTTCCGCCGCGACGCAAATGGCGACCCGATCGTGGACACCCACGACCAGGGCGCCTACTTCGATCTGACACCCGTGGACCGCGGGGAGGAAGCCCGCCGGGACATCGTGCTGGCGCTCGAGCAGATGGGCTTCGAGGTTGAGGCGGCGCACCACGAGGTGGCGCCGGGCCAGCACGAGATCGACTTCAAGTACGCGGACGCCGTTACGACCGCGGACCGCGTGGCGACCTTCCGGTTCATCGTCAAGAAGGTGGCGCTCGATCATGGGCTCCACGCCACGTTCATGCCGAAGCCCATTTTCGGCGTGAATGGCTCCGGGATGCACACGCACCAGTCCTTCCTGGACAAGAAGGGGAACAACGTCTTCTACGATCCGAAGGCGAAGTACCAGCTGTCAAAGACGGCGCTCTACTACACGGGCGGGATTCTCCGGCACGCGAGAGGCTTCGTCGCGGTGACTTGCCCGCTGGTGAACTCCTACAAGCGGCTGGTGCCCGGCTACGAAGCCCCAGTCAACGTGGCCTGGTCCATGCGCAACCGTTCGCCGCTCGTGCGCGTTCCGGCCCGGCGCGGCATGGGGACGCGGATCGAGGTGCGCATGCCCGACCCGGCCTGCAATCCGTATCTGGCCTTCGGCGTGATGCTGGCGTCGGGCCTGGACGGCGTGAAGAACCGGATGGATCCGGGTGAGCCGGTGGACCGCAACGTTTTCAAGATGAGCGAGCGCGAGAAGCGGCGGCTCCGGATCGACCAGCTCCCGGCCAACCTCTCCGAAGCGTTGGACAACCTGGAGAAGGACGACGTGATCACGGACGCTCTCGGTGAGCACATCCTTAACCACTTCCTGGAGGCCAAGCGGGGCGAGTGGGCCGAGTACATCTCGCGTGTCCAGCCCTGGGAGATCGAGAAGTACCTGGAAGTTTATTGAGAAGAGTCCCGGGCTCCGTCATCCCGATGAACACGGCGACGAGGGATCTGCTCCGGTTCGTGCTCTTCTAGAGGACGAGAGAAGATCCCTAGCCTCGCTCGGGATGACAAAGGAGAGTTCTCGAGATGACACAGAGAGGCTGATTGAATAAGGCTGATTTCACTATTGGCCTTATGTTATTAGGTATTTATAGCTATTTGGCTAATTCTACCCAAGGCCAGGTTCGATTCCGCGAACGCCTCCGATCAGGAGCAGTCCTCCTGCTGGACTCGGCCATGGGCACGGAGCTCGAGCGTCGGGGCGTGTCGACCCGCTTGCCGCTCTGGAGCGCCCGGGCGCTGCTGGAGGCTCCCGACGTCGTGCGCGCGATCCACCGCGACGATGTTGCCGCGGGGGCCGACATCCTGACCGCCAACACTTTCCGGACGCATCGCCGCACGCTCGCCAGGGAAGGAATGGGGGAGCGCGCCGCCGAGCTGACGCGAACGGCCGTGGCACTGGCCCGGGAGGCGGCTCGCGATGCGGGCCGCCAGGTCTTCGTGGTTGGCTCCCTCGCCCCGCTCGAAGACTGCTACCGCCCGGACCTCGTTCCCGACGAAGACGCGCTCGGGAAGGAGCATGTTGCTCAGGCCGCGGCGCTCTCCTCCGCGGGCGTGGATGCCATTCTCGTGGAAACACACAACACGGTTCGGGAGCTTGACGCGGCGGTCCGCGCAGCGCAGGCGACGGGGCTTCCCGTCATCGCCTCGACGGTGACCGACGGGGAAGGGCATCTGC
>JBOGJN010000267.1:0-1152 GCA_050745445.1 Thermoanaerobaculia bacterium | reverse complement strand
CGACCATGTAGGTCGGCGTATCCTCGACAATGTTCGGATTGGCTCTCTGGGCGATGCTGGGTGTGGGGGCGGGCGCCGTCTTTTCGGCCGCCGGGGTGGACGGCGCCGGCGCGGCTGGAGCCGAAGGCCTCGGCGAGCCGGAACAGGCGAGCGCCACCGCCGTGGCCAGCCGAAGAAGCCAGAGTGATCTCTTCACGAAACCTCCTGGAACGAGTCGATCGTCAGCAGTACGGGAATCCGGGGCCTCTCAACAAAGAAATCTCAAAAACATTTCGGGGTCCCTGCCGACTGTCGACTCCCGACTCGTCGACTTCGCTCAAATCAGATCCGCGAAGTGCGGCCGGGCCCGCCGAAAGAGTGTCAAGCCCGCCGCCACGGCCGCTGCGGCGAAGAGTGTCGTGAAAAGCAGGGAGCCGGCGTCGGGGACGCGGTGCAGCGTGAACGCCTCCCGGTACCAATCTGTCAGATGGGCGAGCGGGTTGGCCTCGAGCAGAAAACGGAACCGCCCGGGCACCATCTCCGCGGGGTAGACCACCGGGGTGGCGTAGAAGACCACCGTCAAGACGATGCCGACCACGGGCACCGCGTCCCGCACGAATGTCGCGACGGTCGCGACCAGGCAACCGAGGCCGAAGGTGAGAGCGGTCTGGACGAGCAGCGCCGGCACGGCGAGCAGCACCCAGGGGAAGGCCAGATGGCCGATCACCCCGAGGTAAAAGGCGAAGACCGCGAGAGCGATGAGCTGGTTGACGACCGCGGCGATGACGATCGAGAGAACGAGGGTCTCGATCGGAAAGACGGTCTTCTTGACCATGGCGGCGTTGTCGATCAGGGCGGTCGCGGATCGCGAGACGCCTTCCTGGACCGCCATCCAAGGCAGCAGTCCCGCCAGCAGGAACTCTGGAAAGCCCGCGAAGCCGGGCGGGCTCTGGACCCTGAGGACCACAGAGAAGACCAGCGTGTAGAGCAGCATCCATAGGACGGGGCTGGCGAATACCCACAAGATCCCGAGCCCCGACCCCGCATGACGCGAGCGCAGGTCCCGAACGACCATCTCCTTGAGCAGGAAAAGCTTGCGGGATCCCCGCATTTTGTCGCTTGACATCCGCAGAGGCGGGAGCATTATATTGAACTCAGGTTATGGTGCAATAG
>JBOGJN010000266.1:0-9681 GCA_050745445.1 Thermoanaerobaculia bacterium | reverse complement strand
CGATTCAACCGCCTGCCGCGCCGCCTCCCGGACCCGAAGATCCGGATCCTCGCGCGCCACCCTTTCGAGCATCGGGAGGCTCTCCTTGTCGCGCAAGAGCGCGAGGGCCTTCAAGGCTCCCACCATCGCCACCTCTGACTGCTCGCTCGTGAGCTGTGCCTGGAGGGCCAGGGCCGATCGGTCAATCATCGAACGGAGCACCGGCAGGCCCGAGCGGTCCGAAAGCGAAGCGAGCGCGATCGCGGAGTTCCAGCGCACGTCCGCCACGGGATCCTCGAGCAGGACCTGGAGACGCGGCGCGGCGGCGCGGTTGCCGAGTTGACCCAGCACGTAGGCCGCCATCTTGCGCATGCCGGCGTCCTCCGAAAGCGATGCCTCGGACACCGTGGCGAGAGCCCGCGGGTCGCCGAGCTTGCCCAACGCCCAGACCGCGTAGAGGCGCGTGTCGGGATCGGGCTCCTTTGCCGCGGAAAGCAGCGCCTCGACGGCCTCCCGGTCGCCGAGCCTGCCCAGGACCAGCACGAGGTACCGGCGGACCGGCACGTCCTCGGAGCGCGTTGGCGAGAGAGACTTGAAGACCCGAAGCGTCTCGGCGGTCAGTGCCGCGCGCTCGGGCGGGTCGAGGCTTGGAAGCGAGCGCGACAGCTCGAAGGCCGCCTGCCAGCGGCGGCTGGCAGTGCCCCCGCGGACCTCTTGGAGGTAGTCGGCCGGAGAGCGGCGATCGAAAGTCATCCGGGAGAAGATCCAGAAGAGCCCGACGGCGGTCGCGACGACCAGCAGCGGCAGCAGGAAGAACCGGACGGCCGTCCCGCGGCGCGGCGGACCCTCTTCCGATGTTTCCTCGGTCTCGGGCGCCGAGCCCGAGGGGAAATCGTCCGTCACAGGACCGGAAGATATCTCTTCGCCTGGGTGACGGGGTTCGGAACGAAGATCGCGTCTTTCTCGCAAACGGTCTCGCAAAGCCGGCAGGAGACGCACGGTCCGGCGTCCACCTCGGCGATCTTGTGGAAGGTCTCCTGAAGCGGGTCTTCGATCAGATAGATGCAGTCGAACGGGCAGATGTCGATGCAGAACTCGCACCCCGTGCACAGATCCCGGTCCACGATGGCCTTGGGGATGTCGCGCGGCTTGACCTTCTCGAGCAGCTCCCCCTTTTGATCCTGAATGCACGAGACGGGGCAATACCGCGCGCAGACCGAGCAGTCGATACACCGGTCGGCGTGGATGACATACTTCTCGTTCTTGTCGCCGGTGATCGTGTGCGTGGGGCACTTGATCTCGCAAACCCCGCAGCCGATGCATGTGTCGGTGATGAAATGCGGCATGTTTTGGCCAGCGGGAGGCCCGGCGCGGCTGCGCCCGGGCTTCCCCTTGTGAAAAATATCACAAGGCCCCGGTACCGCGATAGAGGCAACGGCGGAACCTTTTGACTGTCTTTACGTTCCATGAGATAGAGAGCGCAGATGAAGGAAGTTCGAGCGATCGTTCTAGGCCTCTTCGTCGTGGTCCTGGTGGCGGTGGGGCTGGCCTTCTGGCGCCGGCCGGCGAAGGAGTTCCGGCACATTTCGGGCTACCGGGTCGAGATTCAGAAGAGCGAGGGGGGTTCGCGCCGCCACGTGACCTTCCACGTTCCGATCAGCCTCGTGGCGCGGATTGTTTCGCTGGCCCCGATGTCCGACATCGTAGGCGACATGAAGGCCGACTGGGGCTCGGGCGAGATCACGGCCCGGGACATCCTGGACGCCGCGGGCAAGAGCGCTCCCGGCCAGCCCGGGGTCATTGTCCACGATCATGATCGCATCGAGGTCACGGCCGACGGCATGGCGCTCGGCATCGTGGTGAAGGACGCCTGGGACAAGACGGTCCGGGTTCGCGTCCCCCGCGCTCTGATCGAGAGTTTCTCGGAAGAGAAGCGGATTTCCGCGCGGGATATCCTGCGGCGGCTAGACGAGCTCGGTCCGGGAGATGTCGTCGTGATCCGGGACGGGGACCAGGAGGTCACGATCACGGCCGAAGGCCGGTAGGCTGCGCCCCCTCTCCCCTCGGGAGAGGGCGGGGGTGAGGGGCGTGAGCAGGAACGCCTCCGATGGAGAACCGCCTTCGAGTCATCCCCTCACCCTGACCCTCTCCCGGAGGGAGAGGGAACGGTCGAAATCCCTCTCTCACGCACAGGGTTATGCTCGCAGCGATGCCCAACCGTCTCGCCAAGGAGCAGAGCCCCTACCTTCTCCAACACGCGGAGAACCCCGTGGACTGGTACCCCTGGGGTCCGGAGGCTTTCGCCCGCGCGGGTGCCGAAGACAAGCCTGTCTTTCTCTCCATCGGCTACTCGACCTGTCACTGGTGCCATGTCATGGCGCACGAATCCTTCGAGACGGAAGGGGTCGCGCAGATCCTGAACCGCTCCTTCGTCTCGATCAAGGTGGACCGCGAGGAACGTCCCGACGTGGACGACATCTACATGTCGGCGGTCCAGTCCATGACCGGCAGCGGCGGCTGGCCCCTCTCGCTCTTTCTGACGCCCGAGGGAAAGCCCTTCTACGGGGGGACGTATTTCCCGCCGGAGGACCGGTACGGGCGACCGGGCTTTGTGACGCTGCTTGACGAAATCGCGGGCGCCTGGCGGACGCGGCGCGCGGAACTGGAGCGCTCCGCCTCGCAGCTGCTCGAGCAGCTCAGCGCCGGCGCCCAGCGGCCCGCGGGGGGCGAGAGCGTCGGCCCGGCCCTTCTGGAATCGGCCGCGCGCGCCCTCGCGAGAGAGTTCGACCGCCGGGAAGGGGGATTCGGGCCGGCCCCGAAGTTCCCCCCCTCGCTGCGCCTCGAGTTCCTGCTGCGCTTCTGGCTCCGTGCCGGAGAGCCTTCCGCCCGCGAGATGCTCGAGACCACACTGGCGGGGATGGCCTCCGGCGGAATGTACGACCAGGTGGGAGGGGGCTTTCACCGCTACTCGGTGGACGCGCGGTGGCTCGTCCCTCACTTCGAAAAAATGCTCTACGACAATGCAATGCTCGCACGCCTGTACGTCCTGGCGCACCGCGCCTTCGGAGACCCGGAAGACGCGCGCATCGCTCGCGAGACACTCGACTATCTCTTGCGCGAGATGACGCCCGCCGGGGGCGGGTTCTTCGCGGCGCAGGACGCGGACTCGGGGGGCAGGGAGGGGAGCTTCTATGTCTGGAACCCCGAGACGCTCGAAGCCGCGGTCGGCCGGGAAGCGGCTCCGATCGTCGCTGCGCGCTTTGGCGTTACACCGCACGGCAACTTCGAGGCGGGAGAAACGGTCCTCTCGGTGACCCGGAGCCTGTCGGATCTCGCCCGCGAGTTCAACACAAGCGAAACCGGCATCGCGGCGGTTCTGGCGGAGTCGCGGCGCAAGATGTACGAGGCCCGCGCGCGGCGCATTGCCCCCGGCACGGACGACAAGCTCCTGACCGACTGGACGGCGCTCGCGATTTCCGCCTTTGCGCTCGCCGGGCGCTTGCTCCGGGAGCCCCGCTACGAGCAGGCGGCCCGGCAGGCGGCCGAGCGGATTCTCGCAAACTGCCGGCGTGGAGGGATACTCCTCCACCGCGAGAGGGAGGGCCGCGCGAACATCTCCGGCTTCGCTTCGGACTACGCAAATACGATCGAGGCGTTGCTCGATCTCTACGAAACGACCTTCGAGCCGCACTACATCCGCGCCTCCCTCGAGCTCCAGCAGGTTCTTGACGAGCGGTTCGAGGATCCGGGAGGCGGGTACTACTTCTCCTCGGAGGCGCACGACGGGCTGATTCTGCGCCCGCGCGAGACCTTCGACGGCGCGACACCCTCCTCAAACGCCGTCGCGGCGATGAATCTGCTGCGGCTGGCGTCGTTTACCGGGCGTGGGCAATACCGCGAGGCCGCCGAGGGGATCTTCTCCGCCCTCTCCGCCGACTTGAACCGCGTCCCCGCGGCCTTCCCGCGCCTGCTCTGCGCGCTCGACTACCGCGCGGACGCCCCCCGCGAAGTTGTGCTCGCCGGCCGCCCGGGGGAGCCTCTCTTCGAGCGGCTTCGCGAGGCGGTCTTCGCCAGCCGCCGTCTGAACCGGGTCGTGGCACACGCCGACGCGGACCGGAGCCTCGCCGGAATCTCCCCGCTCGTGGACGCTCGGGAGTCCCGGGACGGTCAGGCGCGCGCCTATGTCTGCGAGAACTCCTCCTGCCGGAAGCCGACTTCCGATCCGGCCGAACTCGCCGCCGCCCTCGATGGGTAGCGGTTCCTCCCCTGTCCGGGTCGTCCTGCCTCACGCGGGCCGCCGACGGCGCTCGCCCGGTCCGGCCGTTCTCTTCATCCTGCTCTATGCCCTCCTCTTCGCGGCGGCGCTCTGGTCGCTCGGCGCGCGAACCCGTCCGCTCGGCGGCCGCGGCGCGACGTCTGCCGCGGCCCCGGGTGTCGCGTGCGCCGCGGCTTTCAAGCCGTCTGGCCCGCCCCGATGACCGGGCTCCTGTATGAGGAGCGTTTCCTGCTGCACCGCGCGCCGTACGCGCATCCCGAGCACCCGGGAAGACTCGAGGCGATCCGGGCGGGTCTCGAAAGGGAGGGCCTGGCCAAACGCTGCCAGAGCCTCGAAGCCCGGGACGCCACGAAAGAAGAGCTCGCCTCCGTTCACACCGAACGGTATATCGAGCTGATTGCCGCAACAGGACAGCGCGACTTCTCAGAGCTCGATCCCGACACCTACGCCTGCCGCGACTCCGTGGCGGCTGCCCGGCTCGCGGCCGGCGGTCTCGCGGAAATGGCCGCGGCGGTTCTCGACGGACGGATCGCGAACGGGTTCGCCTTGTTGCGCCCGCCGGGGCATCACGCGGAGGCGGACAACGCAATGGGTTTCTGCCTCTTCAACAACGTGGCGATCGCCGCCCGCAAAGCGCAGCGGCTCGGGGTTGGCCGGATCCTGATCGTGGACTGGGACGTGCACCACGGCAACGGCACGCAGAACACGTTCTGGGACGACCCCGGCGTTCTCTATTTCTCGACACACCAGTTCCCTTTCTATCCGGGAACCGGGGCCATCCTGGAGACCGGCGGAGAAAACGCGCGCGGGCGGACCGTGAATGTCCCCTGGCCGGCCGAAATGGGGGACGCCGAGTACCTCGCCGCGTTCGACCGAGTGCTGCTGCCAGTGGTCAGGAGCTTCGAACCGGAGCTTGTCCTGGTCTCCTGCGGTTTCGACGCGGCCAAAGGGGATCTCCTGGGCCAGATGCGCGTGACGCCAGACGGCTACGCAGCGATGACATCGCGACTTCTCGCGCTCGCGGGCGGCCGTGTCGCGCTGGCCCTCGAGGGAGGCTACAACCTGGACGCAATCGCCGCGGCGGCATGCGCCTGCCTGCGCATCCTGCTCGGTGAGTCCCCCGGCCCGCAGAAGTTTGGCCGCCCGAGCGCTCTTGCCGAGCGCGTTCTCGATCAAGTCATCGGCGCCCAGAGGAGGTTCTGGCCCGGGCTCTGAGTCCTGACTCTTATTCTGGATTGACGCCCGGGCCAAACCCCAATCCGAAGTCCGAAATCCGAAGTCGGGTCGCTGTGCCCGGTGCGCCGAGTTGGGAGGATGGGTGGTGCCGCCCGGGCACGATCCGAGGCGCTACCCCTCGTCGGAGGGCGGCTCTCGTAAGAGAGAGGAGAGATCGTAGGAGCCGCTGGAGAAATGGAGCGTCAGAGCGCCCTTCTCAAAGACGGTGCGGTCAAGAGAGAGATCCGCTCCGGGCGGCATCCAGTCGTTCAGGTTGACGACCATGATGCGGTCTTCCGAGTAGTACGTGAGCAGGCCGGGCGGCGCCTTCTGCACGAGATAGCTCACCAGCTGGTCCGGAATGGGGATAAAGGAGAGAGCCTGGACCTTGTCCAGCACGAAGGCCAGGAAACCATCCTTCAGGCGAAGCTGCGAAAGGGTCGCCCTGGCCGAGAGCGGCACCCCGAACCGGTGAACCACGAGCGTGGCCGCAAGCTCGCCTGCGGAAACGCCGATTTTCAGATCCTGCAGGTCGGGCACCCGGTCCACGAGCCGGCGCACCAGAGCGTTCAACGTCCGCTCATCGAAGGTCACAGACAGGCCGCTCCAACGAACCCGGTATCCCCCGGGCTCGACGGGCGGCGGCGGCAGCTCCTGCGCCGTCGCAATCCTGTCCATCGTCCATACATTGTAACCCGGCCAAAACGGAGTCGCTCAGCGAACGACGTAGGCGAGCGCGAAGCCGATCTGCGCGGTCATCATGAGCAGGTACATGTGTGTCCAGGCGGGATGGTTCTCCGTGCGGGCGAGCTCTTCCGGATTTCGCAGCAAGAGCCGCGCGGCGTACGCGCCCCAGGCCGCGAGCGTGAGGCCGAGGACCGTCAGCAACGTCCGGCTGCCGGTCAGCAGCGCGCCGCCCCCGCCCTGCGGGTCCGGAAAGCCCGCGAAGAGCGGGATCAGAAGCCAGGGCAGGACGAAGAACGGCGCGATGATCTGCGCCGCGCGCTTCACGCCGAACCGGATGGGCAGCGTGATGCAGCCGTCCGCGCGGTCCCCTTCCATGTCGGAGAAGTCCTTGGTGGAAGTCGCGCCGAGCAAGAAGATCGCAAAGACCGCGCCGATTGCCCAGGCCTCCGCGAAAGCGACCGAGGCCACGAAGGCCCACCCGGCCACCTTCAAGAGACCGCCGCGGGTGACGGCGATCGTGAAGTTCGCCGCGAACCAGTGGCGCTTGGTCCGGCCCAGCGCCCGGAAGGAATAGACAAACGTCGCCAGCGCGCCGACACCGTAGATGAAGAACGCCGCGTGGAGATGCGCCGGCGCCGCCAACCGCTCGGCCAACGACTCGTACGGGTAGGGCACAACGATCCACGTCGGCAGGATGGCGAGAGCATAAAGGAACGCCGCGACGGACCACGCGCGGGAGATCGGAACTTCGCCCGTCACGAGCGGCCGGGAGGGTTTGTTCCTGCGATCGATCTCGAGGTCGGAGATCTGGTTCACGATGTTCGAGGCCGCATTCATCGCCGAGGCACAAAGGGAGCCGATGATGACCGTCAGGACCACCGCTCCCGTGACGCGGCGGGCAGGGTCCGGATTGTGCGCGGAGCCAAAGGCGCACACGGCACCGGAGATGATTCCGAAAAGCGGCGGCAGGAGCGTAAACGGACGCGCAAGCCGCAGGTAGCGCTTCATATTCCGCCGACGGGCACGTAGAGATAACCCGAGTCGAGCGAGAGCGCGATCTCGAGCGCGATCATCGCGCCCACAAACGTGTTGAGCGCGTTGGCGAAGTCGTGATCGAGGCAAAAACCGCGCCGCCGGCCCAAGTCGTTCAAAGAGCTCTCTGTAAGCGAGCCCAGGAGCCCCGCGGCCACGACGACCCCAAGCAGCGACCAGGGCACCCATCCAACGAGCGCCGCAATGACCCCAAGCGCGGCGGCGCCCAGAAGACCGGCAAGCGTTCCCGGCCAGGAGATCGCGCCGCGCGTGCCAACCGGCAAGGCACTCCAGCCGAGCGGCGAGAAGGCGCGCCGCCCGTAGAGGCCTCCGATCTCCGTGCCGAGCGTGTCGGCCAGAGCCGCGGCAAACGCAGCGACAAACGCGATCGGCCACGCGCCGAGGATCAGCAGGACCGCCGGCACGGCGCAGTTGGCGATCACGTTTGCGACGCCTCGCCGCCCCTCACCGGCCTGCGCCACGCCAAACGCCGCCTTCCTCGCATAACCCCACTTCGTCGCGGCCGTCCCCAGAAGAAAAAAGCCCCAGAGAATCGCGTAGGCCGCCCAGCCGCCAGAGACCGCGATGAGAAACCCGGCGATCGCTCCGCCGAGCGCTCCGGATCCTTTCACGAGACCAATTCTCCAGGTCAGGAAGGCCAGGACGGCGTTCACGAGTAGAAAGAGGAGGGCTCTGCGGAAGAAACCCCCCTGCCAGAAACTGGATTCCGGGCTCCATAGGTACTCGAGCTGGACCATCACGAGCGCCGTCGGAAGCGCTGCCACGATGTTGTCGTCGATGCCTGCCCGAACCGACTCGAGGAAGGCGTAGAGCCCCGATCCAATCATCAGGATCGCCACGGCCGGTGGCGCGAGGTCCCGGGCGGAAACGAACCAGAAAACAACAACGGCGAAGCTCCCCCCGACGGCCCAATTGGAAGCGAACCCGATCCAGGTCTTCTCGCGATTCCAGGGAAGCCCCGGTCCGCCCAGAAGCCTTCCCGCGATCGACGCTGCAGGGTCACCGAACGCCATCATGGCCCAGACGACCGCTGCGATCGGCAGATACCGCCCCCGGAAAAGCGTGATCAGGACCAATACCATCGCCGCGTAGGACACGATCCCCGTGTCGCGCAACCGGCCTGCATCGCGATAGATGCCCCGGCCGATCCGCGGCATGACGAAGAGATTGAAGAGGAGGGCCGCGAGAGCCAGAAGCGCAGCGACCTTCCAGTCGAGCCACCGGAGCGTCAGCGCGAAGAGACCCATTCCGGCGTGGACCGCCTTGCGTTTCCAGTCCGAGGCGGTCATCTCAGGCTTCGGGCCGGGCGCGAGCCGCGAGGTACTCGACGAGCGGCTCGCGGAAGTGGCGGATCGCGCGTCCGGTCAACCGGCCGTACTTCGACGTGTCGAGCACGGAGTGGGCCGGTCGCCGGGCGGGGCGGCCGAGGCTGACCGAATCGATCGGTTCGACCTCGATGCCCCGATGCCCGGACAGAACCAGGATCTCTCGGGCGAAGTCGAACCAGGTGACCTCGCCGCGGTTGGTGAAGTGATAGATCCCGACGGCTCCCGAGAGCAGCAGGGCCACGATCGCCTCCGCCAGATCCGTCGCCGCCGTGGGACTGCCCCGCTGATCGTTGACGACAGAGAGCTTCCGGCTGCCCCCTTCGACCTGTTTCAGGATCGCCTCGACGAAGTTCCAACCGCCCCGTCCGAAGAGCCAGGAACTGCGGACGACCAGGGCCGTCGCAAAGGCGAGAGCCGCCTCTTCCGCCTCGCGCTTCGACCTTCCATAGACGGAGACGGGACCGGTCGGGTCCTCTTCGACGTAGGGAGCCACCTTTTGCCCGTCAAAGACGTAATCGGTCGAAATCTGGACCAGCTGCGCCGAGTGGAGCCTGCACTGGCCGGCGAGCAGCTCCACCCCGCGGACGTTGACCGCGAAGGCGCGGCGGTCCGACTCGCACGCGTCGACATTTGTGAAAGCGGCGCAATTGATCACGGTCTCCGGATGCAGCTGTCGAAAAGCCCCGCGGACCTGCTCCTCGTCGGTGATGTCCAGGTCCGAATGCGGCCGCGCGAAGACCTCGAAGCCCGCCCCGGCCAGAACCGGGACGAGATCCGATCCCAGCATCCCCGCGGCTCCCGTCACGAGCACGCGGCGGCGCAGCTGTGCGACGGGATGAGGGGCGGCCAGAACCTCCGGAGTCGGTTCCGCCGTGGCGACAACTGACTCGCTCATCCGCGGGAAACGGGAAACGGGAAACGGGAAACGAAGGAGGAGGAGCCGGCGTCTCGTTTCACGTTTTCCGTTTTACGTTTTCCGGCCTCGACCCCTAGCCCGGTTTCTTGGCGCCGGCTGAGGAAGTTTGGAGGCGGCGTTCGTACTGCGACCGGTAGAAGTCGCGGTACGCGGTGTCTCTCTCTTTGATCGGGCGCCACCACTCTTCGTGGGCGCGGTACCAGGCGATCGTCTCGGCCAGGCCCTGT
>JBOGJN010000265.1:0-2867 GCA_050745445.1 Thermoanaerobaculia bacterium | reverse complement strand
GCGCCAGCCGGTGGGGCTCGGCCCCTTCCGGTTCGTGAGCATGAAGCCAGGCATCGAGATCGTGATGGAGGCGAACGAGCAGTACTGGCGCAAGAAGGCCACCGTCAAGCGCGTCATCATCAAAGGCGTCCCCGACCGCACAACGCGCATGGCCATGCTGAAGACGGGAGAGGCGGACATCGGCTACCTGATGGTCGGCCTCGAGGCCGCCACGATCAAGGCGGACCCCAAGCTGCGCCTCGCCAAGGTGATCTCGCCCTCCGCCTGGTGGATGGAATACCCGGAGCAGTGGAATCCGAAATCCCCGTGGAACGATCGCCGCGTCCGCCTGGCCGCGACCCTGGCCGTGGACAAGCAGGGCCTCAACGAGGCGGAGCGTCTAGGGTACTCCCGACTGACGGGATCGATCATCCCGAGCGGCATGGAGTTCGCCTTGCGCCTCGATCCGTATCCCTATGACCCGACGCACGCGAAGCGCCTCCTGGCCGACGCCGGCTATCCCAACGGCTTCGACGCCGGCGACCTCACGCCGCTTCCCCCTTTCACGACCATGGGCGAGGCCGTGGCCAACTATCTCGCCACGGTGGGCATTCGCACGCGGGTGCGCGGCATGGAGCGCGCGACCTACATGGAGGCGTGGCGGTCGAAGAAGCTGGGCGGCGTCCTCGTGACGGTCTCGGCGGCGCCGGGCAACACCGCCGTCCGCCTCGAGACCTTCGTCATCAGCAGCGCGACCTACGCCTCAGGCGGGTATCCCGACATCGACGACCTCTTCCGCCAGCAGGCCCAGGAGCGTGACCGCAAGAAGCGCGAGGCGCTCCTCTACCAGATCCAGCGGCTGATGCACGAGCGCGTCATGTTCGGCCCGATCTTCGAGCCCTCCACCCTGCACGGAGTCGGCCCGCGCGTCGAGGAGCCCGCGATCGGGCTCAGCACGCAGCTCTACTTCGCCGCGCCCTACGAGGACATCCGCCTGAAGAAGCAGTAGATCATTCTCTCACGTAGACGTGGATCGTCATCTGGTGGAGCACGGTGAAGGTGTCCGGGGCGATCGCTTCGAGGAGCTTCTGGTGCTCCGCGTCGAACTTGTCCACGTCCTCGGCCGATAGACTGGCGCCGATCCCCCGGCTGGCTCTGATGCGACCCTGCCACGCCTCCCGCGTGAACTCGAGGGGCTCCTCCATGACGTGAAATGTCCGCAGATCGAAGTGCTCCCGCGTCCACGGCGCGACGGGCGGCATCCTCCCCTTGTAGCCGGCCCCTCCCCAATCCGGACTGTATTTCAGCACCAGCTCCTCTGATCGCTGCGCGATCCGGTCCTTCTCCGGCAGCCAGAGCAGACTCGTGAGAATCAGGCAGCCCTCCGCTGTCAGGAGGCGCAGCACCTTCGGAATCATCACCGACGCGTCGAAATACAGCCAGGATTGCCCGGACGAAATGACGTCAAAGGAAGCGTCGGGAAAATCAATCGCCTCGACGGGCAGACCTGAAACGCGATGTCCAGCCCTTGCTGCGCGGCGAGTGCCTTGGCGGCGGCGATCTGGTTGGCCGCAATGTCCGCCCCGGTGACGACCGCGCCCCGCTTGGCAAACGCGCGGGCGAGCACGCCCGTCCCGGTTCCCAGATCCAGGATCTTCTGTCCCGGCTTGCCGATCCCCACGGCGGCCAGCACCTCGTAGAACGACTCCGGGTACCCGGACCGATAGGCGGCATAGTCCCGCGAGGTCTTGCCCCAATCGAACTCCCGCTCGTTGTCGATGTTCTTCCGTTTCAAGAAAGGATGTCCGATTTCAAGCTGAGAACGAACGCCACGACCTCTTCGCGCTCCGCCGAAGGAACTCGGAACTCATCAAGAGTGGCGCCCGCGTGCCCAAGAAATATCGCCCAATCACTTTCAGTGATTTTCATGCCCTTGTGGGAGGTTTTCATGTCTCGCCCCGTGTAGTACATGGGGCCGCCCGTGCTCGCGCACAGGTAGTCGATGAGAAGCTGCTTCTCTCTCTGTATCCCATCATCGCCCCGATTCTTCCAAAAGCGGCCCAGCTGCGCATCTCCCTGCAGGCGTGGCAATAGATCATTGGCCACGGCCGTCAGGGCGTCATAGCCCCCAAGCCGCTCGTACAGTGATTTCTTCGTCACGACACGTCCCCTCCCTGAGCTAAACCGTGAACGTCCCTTCCATCATCGGGACGCAGCGACCCCTGGCATGGCACAAACTACTCGATGATCTCGTCGGCGCGAAGCAGGACGGAGCGAGGAAACGTGAGCCCGATCGCCTTCGCGGTACGCATGTTCAGGATGAAATCGAATTTCGTCGGCTGCTCCACCGGCAGTTCGCCGGGTGGGGTGCCCTTGAGGATGCGGTCGACGAAGTAACCCGCCCGGCGGAACAAGGCGGTCAGACTCGCCTCGTAGGCCATGAGGCCGCCGTCCACGACAGACCATCGGAACGGGTAGATGGCGGGGAGGCGGTGCTTGATGGCGAAGTCGATGATCTGCCGCCGGTGGATGAGGCCGACCTGGCTCTCGATCTCGAGGAGAGCCGAAGGCAAGTCCCGGGACAGTGCCGTCAGGGCCAACGCGAGGTCGTCTGGCGTGCTGACGGGCACCGGCTGGATGCGAACGCCGAGGGCGGGCGCGGCGGCCTCGATTTCAAGGAGGACCCGCCTGGCGAATGGCGGCTTCGGATCGAAGAACACCGCCACCCGCGATGCGGCCGGGACGACCTCCTTGAGCAGCTGGAGCCGCTTGGCGGCGAGGCCCTCCGACAGATTGGTGCTCCCTGTAATGTTGCCGCCCGGGCGCGCCAGGCTCGCGACCAGACCCGAGCCCACAGGATCCCCGGCCTGGACCATAACGATCGGGAT
>JBOGJN010000264.1:0-2172 GCA_050745445.1 Thermoanaerobaculia bacterium | reverse complement strand
AGCCGCGTGTCCCGCGCCCGATACACTTCTCCCATCCCTCCGGCTCCGAGAGGAGAGAGAACTTCGTAAGGCCCGAGTCGACTGCCGGGGGCGACGACCATAAGGTCAAGGACATTCTATTCGCGCCGTTCGCTGGCGCCACGAAGGCTTCGGCCGGGAACTATATGGTAGTATGGTAATGGTATGGCCAAGACGAAGGTCACGTTCACTCTGGATGCCGACACGATCGGTCGCCTCCGACAGGCTTCCGAAAGGCTGGCCAAACCGCAGAGCGCCGTCGTGCGCGAGGCCATCCACGATTTCAGCGAGAGGGTGGGCCGCTTGAGCGAAAGAGAGCGGCTGCGACTTCTTCATCTCTTCGATGAGCTCGTGCCACGCATCCCTGCCCGTCCCGCGGCCCGGGTCCGGCGCGAGATCGAGGCGGTCCGTCAGGCTCGACGCGGCGGGGGGCGCGGAGGAAGGCGCAGGGCGCTCAAGTGATCCTGCTCGACACCTCGGTCTTGATCGACTCCTTGACGAGCCCGGGACGTTCGGCGGCTTCCTTGCGGCGGGCTATCGCGGACGGCGAGCGGATTCTTGTCCCCACGCTCGTCCTCTATGAATGGCTGCGCGGGCCGCGGCGGCCGGAAGAGCTCGCCGCGCAGGAGGCCCTTTTTCCCCGGGAATCCGCAGTCCCGTTCGCGGCCGCGGAGGCGGCGCTGGCGGCCGGGCTCTATGCCCGGCTTCGCAAGGCCCGCGGGCGAGAGATCGACCTCGCGCTGGCCGCTTGCGCCCTCGTTCGAAACGCGACGCTCTGGACACTCAACACCGAAGACTTCGACGACATCCCCGATCTTGAAGTTTCCGCCCCCGAACCAACCTGAACGGCTGCCGGGCGCGATCACTTTTTCAGCTCCGCCGCCCAGTTCAGGACGAGCGTGATCGGGTTGGCCTGGGCCTCACCGATGGTCACATTGGCCAGAAACCGCTGCCCGTCGGGCGAGACGTCGTACTTGCTGCCCGAAATTCCCTTCAAACGCACGTCGAAAAGCGCCTTCGGCGTGCCCGCGTCGAAACCGGAATCCGCCTTGATGTCCACCGCCATCAGCTTGTTGTCGGCGGACACGTAGAAGATCTCCTTCCCGTTGCGGTTCCAGACGAGCTGAAATCCTCCGGCTGTCGAGACCTGCCACTTCCCGCTATGCCCCAGGACGGGCTGAACGTAGATCTCCGACCTGCCCGACTCGTCCGACTGGTACGCGAGCCACTTCCCGTCGGGAGAGAAGCGGCCACTGGTCTCGCTCGCCGGCGTCGAGAGGAAAGGGGACGTCTTCTTCTCGGCCACCGAGTACAGCGCGAGATCCCAGCCCGTCTTTGTCTTGGCGTCGATCACCTGGTAAGCGATGAACCGGCCGTCGGAAGACCAATCGGTGGGAATCTTGAGGCTGCCCTCCTGGACCAGGAGATCTTCGTCGTTTCCCGTTCCGGACGACACCTTGTTGAAGAGATCGCCCAGCCCCTTCCGGTTGGACTGAAACACGATCCGGCTGTCGTCCGGCGACCAGATTGGGAATGTGCTGTCGCTGGAATCGAATGTGAATCGGGTCGGAACGCGCCGGGCAAAATCGTAGATCCAGACGTCCACCCGGCTTCTCTGCGGGTCTCTGATGTCGATGGCGAAGCGGCGGCCATCTCGCGAGAGCCGCGGCCGCTGGTAGTCGGCAGGCGGCCCCACGAGATCGAGCTGCTTGCCTGCGCGGTCCAGCCAGACTAGTTGAGAGATGCCTCCGGCGCCGCCTGCCTGGTACGCGAGGATTCCGTTGTCCGACGCCGTGAAGACGCCAAAACCGTAGTTGGCGAGGTACTGCACCTGTTCGCCCACAGGAAAGGCCTCGCCGGACAACCGCAGGTGTTTCGCGTCAAACGGCTGAGCAAGAAGAGTTCTCTCGCGCACGAAGAGAATGTGACCGCTGGCCGCTCCGGGAGAGGAGGGTGCGAAGACGGCGTTGGAGTTGATGCTGAGGAGAGGCTGGCATTTCTTCGAGTCGAGCGAGCCGATGCAGACTTCTTGCCCTCCCCGCAGGCCGATCTGGACGGACTGAGCCAGATAGAGGAAGTGCCGGCCGTCCGGCAGGAAGAACGGAAAACGGTGGCTGTAGTCGTGTTTGGACTCATCGAGCTCGGTCACCGGCG
>JBOGJN010000263.1:0-3944 GCA_050745445.1 Thermoanaerobaculia bacterium | reverse complement strand
GGCCTGGGCCGCAGGCTCGACCTCTCCGACTGGGACCTGTAGCGCCCCTCTTCGACCGGACGACCGGTTGGCTTTGCTTTAGGACAATTTGTGATCAGGCTGGACAGGCGCTCCTTTCGTTTTGTCTGAAGAGAGGCGCACACAAGAACGACAGGCGCTTCTTAGATTTCTGCGGGTCGGCCACCCGGAGCAACGTGGCCGGAAGGATTCGCGAGCCAAGCGGCTCAAAGGGAAGGAGGATTTCATGAGGCACTTGATTCTTGGCGGTTTGCTGGGTCTTATTCTCGCATCGCTTCCGTCGCAGGTATCGGAAGCGCCCACCGGTTTCGATAACAAAAGCAACGGCCTGACAGATGACGAGACCCACCAAGCCGATCAAGAGATATTCGACGAGACGGAGGATGTGGCGGATGGACTCGGGCCCCTCTACAACGCGCAATCCTGCCGCGAATGTCATCAGAACCCGACCTCGGGCGGGTCAAGCCAGGTCATGGAATTTCGCGCCGGCCATCTGGGGCGGGACCGGCGTTTCCGCAATCCGGAGATTCCCATTGCCCGCGGGACAGAGATCATCTCCGGCCGCTCGCTCGTGAATGACCGCGCCATCTGTCCCAGCGCGGACTTCCCCAACACGGAGATTCAAGAACGCGTGCCCGAGACGGAAACGATTCGCACGAATCGGGTCTCGGTCAACCTCCTGGGGGATGGTTTCGTCGAGGCGGTGGCGGATCAGACTCTGATTGACCTGGCGCGCGAGCAATGTGCAGCGAGCCACGGCAAGATTTGTGGCCAGGTCCTCTACGTGCCGATCGTGGAAGCCCCGGGGCAAACCGGCGTGGGGCGGTTCGGCTGGAAAAATCAGCACGCCAGCCTGCTTTCCTTTTCCGGCGACGCCTACCTCAACGAAATGGGGATCACCAACCGCCTCTTCCCGGACGAGATCACCAAGCTCTGCAATACGGCCTCCGAGCCCAACAGCAAGCCGGGCCCGGACGGGCTCGAGGATATAGACAACTTCACTCGCTTCCTGCGAGCAACCAAGGCCCCCGCTCGCGATACCTTGCTGGCGGAAACTCCCAAGGCGAGGCGTGGCTCTGAGCTCTTCGACAGGATTGGCTGTGCGAGCTGTCACGTTCGCTCCCTGGCGACCGCGCCTGCGGGCACAAAGATCAACGGCGGAACGTTCACGATCCCGGACGCCCTCGGGCAGAAGACTCTTCACCCTTTCAGCGATTTCCTGCTGCACAACGTGGGAACCGGCGACGGCATCGTCATGGCCATGCAGGAGCACTACGGCCCGAACGTCTACAAGATCAGCTGGAAAAGGCTGTCACCGGACGGATTCCAGAAAACGCGAAACAAGATCCGCACGGCGCCCTTGTGGGGTGTCCGGCTGCACTCCAGGCTGATGCACGATGGCGCTTCGGTGACGTTGCGCGACGCTGTCTTACGTCACCAGGGCGAGGCTCGCCGCGTGACGCGCCGCTTTCAAAGGCTCTCTCGCAAGGATCAGGAGGCCCTCCTGGAATTCTTGAGATCCCTGTGAAGGCGGGCGAGTGGGGGCCCTGCCGGGCTGGCCCCGGGCCTAGAATTGAGCGCCTTTCCCAATGAGAGGGGCCGTTTCGATGGCAGAGGGGACCGGTTCGACGATGAGCGGTTCTTGTTTCCGGCTTGTCGATCGGATGGCCGCGGGTCGATACGCCTGAGGAGACGAACGTGAAGAGCCCTTTCGGGGTTTCGTCGGTGGCTACGGGGACTCGTCGTGCGCCTCGACGACCGGAGCTCTTCCCGGAGAGGCGAGAGCACCAGAGGCGAATGGGGATTGCCCGCCGGATCGTGCCCGATCGGCGGGCCCGGGAAGGGACGCTCGAGACCACGCGGAGGCGTGTGGCGGCGGATCGGCGCGGCGTCGACCACCGCCGGAAGCGCGAGGACCGGCGAATCGGGCTCAGCCCTGATCTCGACCTGTTTCTGCTCGGGTTCTAAGGAACTTCGCGGACCCGCCGCCCGGACCCGCGCCGCGGCGCCTGCAGCCCCGTGACTCCGTTTCGCGAGTTTGCCGAGTTCACCTCAAACAAAGCTTGAGCTCATCTCGGCGTGACCGACGCGTCGCCGCTCGAGGTGCGCAGCTGGATCCGGCTGCCGCCGTTTCCGCGCCGGTAGGCGGTCAGCTTGTCGCGGTGCCAAACGCCCGATCCGTCGGAGAACCCAACCGTCAGGTCGCCGCTCGATTGGTCGGCCTCGGCCTCGAAGGAGGCGTCCGAGGGCAGCCGCACCGCCACATCGCCGCTCGAGGTCTCGACGCGCACGGCCTTGAGCCGCCCGCCGGTGGAATCGAGCTCGATGTCTCCGGAGCTCGAATCCGCGGCGAACTCCTCGATGTCCGCGTCACGGATCCGTGCGTCTCCGGAGCTCGTCTCGACCTCGATCCGGCGCGCCTTGAGCGATCGCGCGTGAATGTCCCCCGAGCTCGTGTGGAAGGAGAGCAAATCTCCCTCGAAGCGCTCGAGCACGCAGTCGCCGCTCGAGAAGTTTGACCTCCAGCCGCCGCGGATGTCGGAGGCCCGGGTGTCTCCCGAGGAGCCCTGGAGCTCCAGGTCGCCGGACAGGGCGTCGAGTTGCAGGTCGGCGCTTTCGACCTCGTAGCGCAGACGGCCTTCGAGACCTCGGGCCTCGAGCCTCCCGACAAGGTTTCGGAAGGCGGCGTCCAGGCGGCCGGGCGGCACCTGCACTTCCACGTCGGCGTAGAGGAGAACGCCATGGTGGCGGCTGACGCGAACGGTTTGGCCGCCGTAGCGGTACTTCGAGCTGAACGAGAAGAGATCCAGAAACTCCCAATCGTGGGTGTCGCGGGGGTCCGGGTAGCGGATGCTTCGCTCATGGTCGAGGGGGTACCGCACGGAGAGGGTCGGGATGCCGTCTTCCCCGGTCACCTGCTCCAGGCGCACCGCGCCGGCGAGCGCCTCGCTTTCCGCGTGGACGGTCGCGATCGCGATGACTGTGTTGCCGTCGCCCGGCCTGACCCGCATGATTCCCGCGAGGTTCTCGACCGCGAAGCGCGGAAGACCCGTTGCCGCAAGCTCGCGGCGGAGCGTCTTCGTGACTTCGGCGAGCGTGGCCGGCGTCAGACAGAGCCACAGAGTCATCAGCGCGAGCGCGCGGGTTCGGGCGGGAAACCTCATGTTGACCTCCATCGCGCCGGGGATCCGCCGGCGCGGAGCCTTACCCCCTTCAAACGTCGGTTCGGGGAAAAAGTTCGCGCCTCAGCGGGGCGGCGACGCCGGCAGCGTGGCGAGCCAGCGCTCGAGGGTCTGGCGGTTCTCTCCCTTCAGCCGTCTCCGGATGCCCTCGACGTTTGAGGAGACGACCTCGGGCCGGTCAAACGGGAGCCTGTCGTACATCTTTCCGCCCGGCACGTGGCAAGGGGAGCATGTTTCGGCCAGCATCGGGCGGACCGTGCTCGTGAAGAGATCGCGCGTGGCCGCAGGCGTCGGTGTGGAGGCCGGTTGCAGCGGTTTGGCCGCCTCCGGGGCATTCGTGTCGCTGCGAGTGTGTCCGGCGGGACAGGTCCCGCCGACGGCCATCGCGCCGAGGAGCAAGGCCAGGACGACAGGCTGTCTGTCCCGGAAAAGTCGCCTGCCCATGAGTCAGGCCCCCTTCTGTCCTTACGTGCGGGGACCGGCGAGGGTTGCGCCGCAGCCCAGCGTCAGCCGGCTCTTATGCCCCGAGAGCCTGAGCGGCGCGGTCATAGGCGGCCGGTGCAACCCACAGAATCATTCCGTAGCGGCCGGCTCCCGAGCTGGCCGCGGCAGCCGCCGTGATGTTGATCTTCGCGTCCGCAAGCTTGCGCGCCGCGCCGGCGACTGCGCCCGGCCGGTCGTCCCCCTGGATCAGAAACGCTCTTTTCGCATCGCTCAACTTCAGACCGGCCTTCCCGGCCGCCT
>JBOGJN010000262.1:0-9852 GCA_050745445.1 Thermoanaerobaculia bacterium | reverse complement strand
CAGACCTTCGACTCGAAAAAAGGAGCCGGCTCTATGAAGAAGCTCGCCGTAGCGATCGGGCCCGCTTTCGCCCTTCTGCTTTTCGCCTCGGAAGCCTCCGCCCAGACCACCGGCAGCATGCGGGGTGTGGTCGTCGGCCCCGATGGGTCCCTACTGCCCGGCGTGACGGTCGAGGCGAAGAGTCCGAGCCTGCAGGGGGCGCGAATCTCGGTCACGGACTCCGAAGGACGCTTCAACCTGACCCTGCTTCCCCCCGGCACGTATTCGGTCACCGCGACCCTGGAGGGGTTTGGGCCGAAGGCTCAGACGGTTGGGCTGGCCCTCTCGCAGGCGGTGGCGATTCGCTTCGAGTTGCTGCCGGCCAAGACCGAGGCGGTGACCGTCAGCGCCGAGGCAGCCCCGGTGGAGACGGAGTCGAACACGGTTGGCCGCACTCTCGACGCGAAGGTCTTCCAGGCCCTTCCGACCGGGCGTAACTACGCCTCGGTGGCGCAGCTCGCCTCTGGGATCAACACGGACGGTTCCGACACCCGCAACACCTCGATCACGGTGTACGGCTCGACCGGCCTCGAGAATAGCTACCTCGTGGACGGAGCCAACACGACGGGCATCGAGATCGGCAACCAGGGCAAGGTCCTGAACTTCGAGTTCATCCAGGAAGTGGAGTTCAAGTCGGGCGGGTACGAGGCGGAGTACGGCGGCGCCCAGGGTGGGATCTTGAACGTCGTCACGAAGTCCGGCGGCAACGAGTTCCACGGCGACGCCTTCGGCTACATCAACCGCGGCAGCCTCCAGGCCGACAACAAGCACTTGGACGAGCTCACCTCGGCGGGAATCCCGACCGGCTTCAGCCAGTCGGACTACGGCGCCGACGTCGGCGGCTACGCTCTGAAGGACCGGCTCTGGTTCTTCGGTGCCTACGATCGCCAAATCAACACCCAGGACACCCAGATCACGCAGGGGCCCCCCGAGGTTATCGGGACGACGACCGACCTGGAGACGAAGAGCAACCTCTACTCGGGGAAGCTTACCTACCGGATCGGGGACCGGCACACCCTGATCGGCACGGTGTTTGGAGATCCGACCGACGACACGGGCGCGGTCGGTCAGGTGATCGGTCCACCCTCGACCTACGAGGGGACGGTCTCCGTCGGGGGAACCGACTTCGGGGCCCGGTACGAGGGAATCCTGTCTCCAAAGTGGCTCTTGACGGGTCAGTTCGCCTACCATCGGGAGAACGTCTCGCGCCTCCCCGGGCCCGGCGGAGACCAGATCGCCTATCAGGACAACACCGGAGAGTTCGTCGTGGCCTCCGGAGGTTTCGGCGGTGTGGAGGGCACCGGCCAATTCGACACCAAGACGTTCACTCGCTACGACTACCGTGTGGATGGCAACTACTTCCTCTCGAGCCACGACGTAAAGGCCGGATTCGAGTTCGAGCGCGTCGACGCCGACGTGTTTCGCAACTACAGCGGCGGGCAGCTCGTCCAGATCCTGCCCCCGTACGTGGACGACCCGCTGCAGAGACTGGTCTATTTTCACAGCTTCTTTGCGACCCCGGCTTCGACGATCGGGAACCCGTCGACGGCGCCGGTCATCGCCACGCCGCAGCACGACGTGATCTCCGCCTTCGTGCAGGACCGCTGGAACATCCGGAACAACCTCACGATCAACGCCGGCCTGCGCTGGGAGAAGCAGATCATCCGGGGCCTGGACAACATCACGTTTATCAATGTCGACCATTTCTCGCCGCGCGTGGGCTTCGCCTGGGACTTCCTAAACGACGGGCGGACCAAGGCCTACGGCTCTTACAGCCACTTCGTCCCGATCATCCCGCTCGACATGAACATCCGGTCCCTGAACGGCGAGCGCGACGGGGCGACCTACAACTTTGACCCGGTGGACCTCGCCTGCGACCCGGCGGCGGAGAGGCCGGCTCTGGATGCGACCTGTGTGATCCGGGGCACGGCGGTCGACGACGTCGACCCGGACATCCGGTCGCCCTACGCGGACGAGATCATGGTCGGTGTCGAGCGCCAGATCGGCGGTAACTGGTCGGTCGGCCTGCGCGGCATATACCGTAGCCTGCGGAGGGTGATCGAGGATACGTGCGTTCCTTCGGACGTCTGCGATAACTACGCCTTCTTCAATCCCGGCAGCTCGACCCAGGTCTGCCTCGGGGGCGTCTGCCAGGGAGCGCCGCAGTTCGCGCCGGCCCGCCGCTATTTCCGGGGCATCGAGGTCACCGCGCAGAAGCGGCTGGCCGACCGGTGGATGCTCTACGCCAGCTACCTCTATTCGCAGCTGAAGGGGAACTTCGATGGCTCCTTCCGCGCGGTCGGAGGCTTCTTCGCCCGGAATCCGAACATCACCGACGATTTCGACTACCCGGAGTTCCAGGTCAACGCCTACGGGAGGCTGACCCTCGATCGGCCGCACCAGGTCAAGCTCCAGGCGGCCTACGTCTTCCCGTTCGGCTTGACCGCGTCGATGGCGGGGCATTACCAGAGCGGCACGCCGCTGTCGCGGATCGGCTGGTGGAATAACTATGCGGGACCGGAGCTCTTCATCACGCCGCGCGGAAGCGAGGGACGCTCGCCCGATACCTACGAGATCGACGCGCACTTCGAGTATGGCCTGCCGATCGGGCCGGTCACGGTGCACGTGCTGGCCGACCTCTTCAACCTCCTCAACCGCCAGCAGGTTCTGGAGGTGGACCAGAACTGGGCGTTCGACCAGGCGGACAACGGGCTCCCGACGCCGACGAACTCCCACTACGGGCTCGGGAATACTTTCCAGCAGCCGCGGACTCTGCGCCTGGGCCTGCGGGTCAGCTTTTAGACCTTCGCGGCCGGACCGCCCGCTCGGACGCTCCGGCCGCTCGCCTCGCGCGAGTCGGGATCCCATGCCCATCGAATCCAGCGTCGCCATCCAGGGCCTCACCAAACGGTTCGGGGATACAACCGCCGTGGACGACGTCTCGCTGGAGATCCGGCGCGGGGAGTTCTTCTCACTCCTGGGGCCCTCCGGCTGCGGCAAGACCACTCTCTTGCGCATGATTGGCGGTTTCGAGCTGCCGACGGAAGGAGCGATCGCGATCGAGGGGGTGGACATGACCCGCGTGCCCCCTTACCGCCGCCCGGTCAACATGGTCTTCCAGCACTACGCTCTCTTTCCCCATTTGACCGTCGAGGAGAACGTGGCGTTCGGCCTCCGGTACAAGGCGATTCCGCGCTCGGAGCAGGCCGGGAGAGTCGCCGAGGCGCTGGCGCTCGTCCGTCTGAGCGATTTCGGGAAGCGCTCCCCGCACGAGCTCTCCGGGGGGCAGCGTCAGCGCGTGGCCCTGGCCCGAGCCCTGGCCCTCGAGCCGCGGGTGCTCCTGCTCGATGAGCCGCTCGGAGCCCTGGACCAGAAGCTCCGCAAGGAGATGCAGGTCGAGTTAAAGAACCTCCAGCGCTCCTTGGGGATCACGTTCGTCTTCGTAACGCACGACCAGGAGGAAGCCCTGACCATGAGCGACCGCATCGCGGTCATGAACCGGGGGCGCGTCGAGCAGATGGACGCCGCCGCCGAAGTCTTCGAGCACCCGAAGACGGAGTTTGTGGCCAACTTCATGGGGGCCTCGAACTTCTTTGCGGCGCGCGTCCGAGACGTGGCCGGAAGACTCGTGACGCTCACGCTCGCCACGGGCGGGGAGGTTGGCGTCGAGGCAGCTGCCGGCTCCTATTGGCCGGGCGAGGACGTGCGGTTCGTTGTCCGTCCCGAGAAGATCAGCCTGCGCGCGCACGATCTGTCGGGGCATGGCGTGCCCTCCGTCGAGGTGACGATCGAGGACCGCGTGTATCAGGGGATGAGCACGATGTGGGTCGTGCGAAACGGGGCGAACGAGCGCTTCGTGGTCTACGAGCAGAACGAGCGGCCGTTCGAGGAGCGTGCGCGGTTTGCCGTGGGCGGGCGCGCATTCCTCTGCTGGCACCCGAAGCATGCGGTCGTGATTCGAAGGCCCGAGGCCTGAAGCGATGCCGGCGGGCTCCGCAAGGTCTTCTCGGGCGGCCTATCCGCTGCTGCTGCCGACCTGGCTGGTGCTCGGGGTCTGTTTCCTCTTGCCGCTCGCGATTCTCTTTCTCATCAGCTTCGGACAGCGAGCGACTTACGGCGGCTTGAAGCCGATCGAAGAGCTGCGCGCCTACCTCGCGTCCGGTGCGTTTCTCGCAAACTACAAGCGGTCGCTGGAGCCGATCTACCTCCAGATCTACTGGCGCTCGCTCTGGATGGCCGTCCTGACGACGATCCTGTGCCTGATCATCAGCTATCCCGCCGCCTACTACATCGCCGTGGTCGCGCCGGCGCGCCGCAGGAACCTGCTGCTCGGCCTCGCGGTGGTTCCCTTTTGGACGAGCTTCTTGATCCGGACCTATGCCTGGATGTTCCTGCTGCGCACGGAAGGGTTGATCAACCGGTTCCTGCAGGGCAGCGGCCTGGTCGATCGTCCGCTGGAACTGCTTTACAACAACTTCGCGGTCATGATCGGGCTGGTCTACGGCGAATTGCCGTTCATGATCCTGCCGCTCTACGCCTCTCTCGAGAAGCTCGATCTGTCGCTGCTCGAGGCCTCGGGGGATCTTGGGGCCCCTCACCGCGCGACGTTCTGGCGGGTGACAGTGCCCCTGACGATGCCCGGGATCGCCGCCGGGATCGTTCTCGTCTTCGTGCCGAGCCTCGGCCAGTTCATCGTGTCGGACCTCCTCGGTGGAGCGAAGACGATTCTCGCCGGCAACCTCATTCAGAACCAGTTTGCCGTCGCACGCAACAAGCCGTTCGGCTCGGCTGTCGCCTTCGAGCTGACGGCCGTGGTCCTGTTGCTGCTCTTTGCCTACGCCGTCTACACGAAGCGCAAGGGGCAGGAGGTCCTGCTGTGAGCGGGACCCGGCCGCCCCGACAGGCGGAGTCCTTCCGGTGGGGTCGCGCGATCCTTTCAGGGCACGCGTGGCTCGTCTACCTCTTCCTCTACGCGCCGATCGCGATCCTCGTGATCTTCTCGTTCAATCGCGGGAGCCAGACCGCCGTCTGGCAGGGGCTGACCCTCGACTGGTACCGCAGTCTCGCTCGCAACGACTCGATCCTCGCCGCGGTGCGAAACAGCCTGATCGTGGGTGTGGCCGCGACCGCGGTGGCCACCGTGTTCGGAACGCTCGCGGCGCTCGCGCTCGGCCGCTACGAGTTTCGCGGCAAGGGCTTCACGCGCAACTTGTTGTTCCTCCCGATCATCATTCCCGAGATCGTCGTGGGAGCGGCGCTGGTGACCTTCTTCGGCGCCGCGCAGCTTCGGCTGTCGCTTGCGACGGTCGTCCTCGCGCACATCGTCTTCTCCGTCTCCTACGTGGCGATCGTGGTGCGCGCGCGGCTCTCGGGGTTCGACGAATCGCTGGAAGAGGCGGCGCTGGATCTCGGGGCGCGGCCGCTCGCGACCTTCTGGCGGGTGACGCTCCCGCTGATCCTGCCCGGCGTCATCGCGGGGGCGCTGCTCGTCTTCACGATCTCGATCGACGACTACGTCATCACCTCGTTTGTGGCTGGCGTGGGATCGACCACGTTGCCTCTCCAGATCTATTCGATGTTGAAGGTCGGCGTGACGCCGGAAGTGAACGCCGTCTCGACGTTGCTGCTTCTGGTGACCGTGGTTCTGATCGTGATTGCCCAGAGGCTGCAGCAGGCGCCGGTGGAGAGGGAAGAAAGATCATGATCGCGTCGAGACGGGCACTGGCCGCAGCGCTGTCCGCGGCAGTCCTCGCCGCGTGTGGAGACAGGGGAGGCGAGGAGCCGCCCTTCCCGGGGCCAGGCGAGAAGAAACTCAACGTCTATATCTGGTCGGAGTACCTTCCGAAAGAGGTCATCGACGAATTCACGAAGCGCACGGGGATCGCGGTCCGCTACGACCTCTACGATTCCAACGAGCCCGTGCTCGAAAAGCTCCAGTCCGGTGTGGCGGACTACGACATCGTCGTGCCCTCGGACTACATGGTGCGCATCCTCATTCAGTTGAAGCTCTTGAGGCCGCTCGATAAGGCCCGGCTGAAAAACCTCGGCAACCTCGACCCGCGCTTTCTGGACACGAGTTTCGATCCAAAGAACGCCTACTCGGTGCCGTATGTCTGGGGCACCACGGGCTTCGGCTACAACAGAACGAAGGCCGCCGGCCCGCTCGATACCTGGGCGCCGCTCTTCGAGCCGTCGAACAAGGGCCAGATCCTCATGCTCGACGACATGCGCGAGTGCTTCGCGGTGGCGCTCAAGTACCTCGGCCACTCGCTCAACGCGACCGATCCGGCCGTCCTGAAGCAGGCGGCCGAGCTACTGAAGAAGCAGAAGGCCCTGGTCAAGACTTACAACAGCGGCGACTACGAGAACATCCTGGCCTCCGGGGACGTGGTCTTTGCCCACGGCTACAACGGCCAGCTCGCGAAGCTCGTGAGGCGGGACCCGCAGAAATTCGGCTACGTGCTGCCTAAGGAGGGCGCGACGATCTGGATGGACAGCGTCTGCATCCCCGCCCGGGCGCGCAACGTGGACTCGATCTACGCCTTCCTGGACTACATCCTCGAGGCCGAGGTGAACGCTCAGATCGTCAACGGCATCAGCTACGCCAGCGCGAACGTTCCTGCGCGCAAGTTCATCCAGCCGGCGGTCCTGAACGATCCGGCGATCTACCCGTCGGAGTCGGCCCTGGCGCGCTGCGAGTTCCTCGAGGACATCGGCGAGGCGACGACTTTGCTCGACCGGTACTGGACGGAGATCAAAGCGCAATGACGCCACGCGCCGTGCGATAGGATTCCGCGCCCGCGGGGAAGGAGCCGCTCGACCATGAAGAAATACCGGATGTTCATAAACGGCCAGGCGGTGGATGCCGTGGAGGGCCAGGAAGACACGATCGTCAACCCGGCGACCGAGCAGCCCCTCGCGAAGGTCCCCAAAGGTTCCGAGCGCGACGTGGACCGGGCCGTCGGGGCCGCCGCGGCCGCGTTCGAGAAGTGGGGGCAGACCACGCCAGGGGAGCGGAGCCTCGCGCTTCTGAAGCTCGCGGACGGCATCGAGCAGCATGCGGAGGAGCTGGCGCAGCTCGAGGCCGAGAACGTCGGAAAACCCATCAGCCTCGCGCGCTCGGAGCTGCCTTTCTTGATCGACAACCTGCGCTTCTTCGCCGGGGCCTGCCGGTGTCTGGAGGGGCGGGCCGCGGGAGAGTACCTGGCCGGCTACACGAGCATGATCCGGCGCGAGCCGGTCGGAGTCGTCGGCTCGATCGCCCCCTGGAACTACCCCCTCATGATGGCGGTCTGGAAGATCGGCCCTGCCCTTGCCGCGGGCAACACCGTGGTCTTGAAGCCCTCCGAGCAGACACCGCTGACTTCCCTGCGGCTGGCGGAGCTCGCGGCCGACCTCTTTCCGCCGGGAGTCTTCAACGTCCTAACCGGCGACGGCGAACCGGTGGGGGCGGGCCTCGTCCGCCATCCGCGGGTCAACATGGTCTCGTTGACCGGCGACGTCGCCACGGGCAAGGAGGTCGCACGCGCGGCCGCCGCGACATTGAAAAAGGTGCACCTGGAGCTCGGCGGCAAAGCTCCAGTCGTCATCTTCGACGATGCCGACCGCGAGCTGGTGGTCGCGGCAATCAAAGTCGCCGGCTTCGCCAACAGCGGCCAGGACTGCACGGCGGCCTGCCGCCTCTACGCGAGCGAGCGGATCTACGACAACCTGCTCGCGGACCTGGTTCCCGCCGTCGAGTCCGTGGCCGTCGGGGACATTCACGATGAGGCGACCAGCATGGGGCCGCTCGTTTCGGCCGAGCACCGGCAGCGCGTCGAGGGGTTCGTCGAGCGGGCCGCCGCCACCCGGCACGTGCGCGTGCTCACGGGAGGTGGAAGGGGCGAGGGGCGCGGCTACTGGTTCAAGCCAACCGTCGTTGCCGACGCCAGGCAATCAGACGAGATTGTCCAGAAGGAGGTCTTCGGGCCGGTCATCACGGTGACCCGTTTCCGGGACGACGAAGAGGCGCTCGCCTGGGCAAACGACGTGGATTACGGGCTCTCGGCCTCGGTCTGGACCTCCAACGTGAATCGCGCGTTGAATGCGGCCCGGCGTCTCCGTTTCGGAACGGTCTGGATCAACGATCACCTGCCGCTGGTCTCCGAGATGCCGCACGGGGGCTACAAACAGTCGGGTTACGGCAAGGACATGTCGATGTACGCCCTGGAGGACTACACGCAGGTCAAGCACGTGATGGCGAGGATCTCCCAGACCGTCGGGTCGAGCTTCCTGCCGGCAAGCTAGGCTCTCGCGGCGCTGCTTTCGCGCTGACCGCTATAGCGCGATCCGCCGGCGGTATCCGGCCCTTCCCGTCGCGCAGGTCGAAGAGCGCAATCCCCGACCCGAAGTCCCCGACCGGCTGGAAGCTCGAGCCCGGCCCCTTCCCCGGCTGGCAGAAGCTGCCGAGGTGGTGAGCGAGTCGAGGGTCTTGACCAGCCCGTCCTACCACCCCTTCAGGACAGCGATGTCGGGCATCGGATAATGCTTCAGATTCCGGGTATAGATCTTCCCACCGGTGATTGAGGCAGTAGCGGCGAGGATGGCGTCGTTCACGTCGATTCCATGTGAGGGGTGCCACTCGCGGTAGAAAGCGCCGGCCGCGTCCACCGCTTCCTGAGTGACCGGCTCGGTCTTGAAACGAGAGAGAAACGACAGAGTGGCTGTCTCCTCTTGCGGACGCATGAAAAAGATGACTTCGGCACGCTGGAGCGCCCCGGTCCACAACTCCGTGCCCCTCTCCCGCGAGAGTCTCCGGAGGAGTCCGGCCGCCTCGGGTTCCCCTCGCAGGTGCCAGATGAGTATGTCGCTATCGATGTAGGCGCGCATGCTTGCCAGGATGATGCCGCCCGAAGGACCGCCGGAACCTCTCGCGCGCCTTGCGAATCGTGGTCTCCGGACGCTCTTTTCGATTCCAGGCGCCCAGAGTCTCTCCCCAGACGTCTCCGGCCTGGTCTTGGGCGAGCTGTCGCGCGCGCAGACGAATAGCTTCCTCCAGAAACCGCTTCTTCGTCATCTTGAGCTTCCGCGTGACGCGCTCCATCTCGTCGAGCGCCGCCTCGTCCAGCCGGGCGGAAAAGACCTTCGCCATTGGGTTCTCTTACGTAAGCACTCTAACGTAAGAACGACTCCCGGTCAAGGTGCCCGACCGCCGCCTCAGAACGACACGCGCACGGCGGCCCGGAAAGACCTGGGCGCGGAGAGCGGCAACAAGATCTCGCAGGGACCGCTCCTGCCTCCTGACTCTGGTGGGGCCGGGCGGACTCGAACTGCCGACCTAGAGTTTAGGAAACTCTTGCTCTATCCGCCTGATACATATGCACCCGATTGATCTTGAGCATTCGATCACCGTCGTAGACAGGGTTCGTATTCGCCGGCACCGCCTATCGACGAATAGCTTCGAGGTTGCGCCCGGACGTTTCCTCGGCCAGAGCGCTCGCGACGCGTCGACCGGGTGCCGTAACGTAGGGAGGGATCGGACTACGCGATCCAGACGGTCTTGACGTTGACGAACTCCCGGATGCCGTGGATGGAGAGCTCGCGGCCGAAGCCGGAGCGCTTGATCCCGCCGAAGGGGAGGCGAGGGTCGCTCTTAACCATCCCGTTGATGAACACACAGCCTGCCTCGATCTCATGGATGAGGCGGTCGCGCTCGTTTTCGTCATTGGTCCACGCGCTTGCCCCCAGGCCAAAGCGGCTGCGGTCCGCCAGCGCGATCGCTTCATCGAGGTCCTTCGCGCGACAGAGGCTGGCCACGGGGCCGAAGATCTCCTC
>JBOGJN010000261.1:0-2140 GCA_050745445.1 Thermoanaerobaculia bacterium | reverse complement strand
AATCGATGACGTCTCCGGGCGTAGGCCGCGGTCCAGAAAGGTTTGGAGATCACGGCCCGACGCCCAGTCCTCGACGGCGACCTCGGCGGAAAGGATTTCTCTGAACACGCCCGCGATCTCGCCGGGTCGGCGGCTCTGAGCCGCCCGGTCGAAGAGGTTGAGAGCGAAGGTCGCGCGTGCCAGATGCTCCTCCAGGCGCTCGACGCGGTCGCTCTTCTGCTTCGCCTGGTCCCCTTTCTGAGGGGCCTCTCCTTTCGGCTCCTTCTGCCTTTTCGTCTGGCCCCATGCCCTGTCGATCCACCGACGCTCCTCCTCCCATGACAGGTGTGGCGGCATCTGCTTCAGCGCGGCGGCCACCAGGGGCTCGGAGTAGGGAGGGGCCCAATCCTCTAGTTGGGTAGACGGGACTGAAACCACGTGGAAATTGCCCTTGACGGTCCCGCCGCGGAACCAGCGCGCGCAGCGTCCCGCGCGTTGTACGAGGGTGTCGACAGGAGCCGGGTCGGACACGACCAAGGGCGCGGAGATGTCCAGCCCCGCCTCCGCTACCTGGTTCGTGAGCAAGAGCCAATTTCCTTGGGCTCCTTGCTTGCCGAAGATCTGCCGGACGCGACCTTCGGCGGCGGTGCGCATGCTCCGTGGCATGCGATTGTGCAAGACGATGATCTGCTCCGGATCGAACCTGACGCTCAGCCGGTCGTAGGTCTCCTGGATTCGTTCAACGGTGTTGGCGAAGTAGATGCGGCGGTCATCGCCGTTTGCGAGAAGATCCTCCAGCGGCGTGCGATCGATCTTCTTCTCATCCTTCTGGCCGGCCGTGCGAAGTTCGAGCTTCTTGAGGGTGACGTTGCGATTCTGGTCGCGCAGCTTCAGAGCAGCATCTTCGGCGACGCTGCCCTCCCCGAGGACGAGAAGCTCCATCTCCAACGCCTTCGACATGGCCTTCGCGACGTCGACCGGCAGTGTCGCCGTGAGCACGGCGGTCTGGAGCCCCAGCTTGCGCCGGAATTGGATGATGCCGAGCAGGATCGAGAGGGACTCTCTCGAGATGGCCCAGGCCAGGTGAGCTTCGTCCAGGATCAGCCGGGCCATCAGGAGGGCGCCGGCGACGGCGTGCCCGGCCTTCAGCGGAAGGCTCAGCGGAAGACCTGGCACGCCGCAGACGACCTGATCGTACGTCGTGATCACGACCTCTTCCCCGAACAGCACGCTCTCCTGTTGGTCGCCATGATGGATGACGGGACGAAGTCCTTCGCGGCCCAACTCCGAGATCGCACCATGAATGCCGGAACCGAGGGCGCGGAGGGGCACAGCGTAGATGATCTTGCAGAAGCGCTCCTGAAGGTCAGCTGTGACCGCGAGCGTCTTGCCGAGGCCGGTTGGCGCGACCAAAAGCAGGTCTCGCCCGCTCTTCAGAATTCGCTGGCTCTCCACCTGAAAGAGCGTGAGGTTCATAAGGGGCACCATCCGCAAGTCAATTGGTTGCGCGTTGAACCAGAGTTAGGTCCACTGGCCGAAGACGAGGTACGGCCAGAAGGGCGCCAGATCGTCTTCGTACACGGCCGCGCCAACGTCCGGGTCGGGGGCGGCGCACCCCGTCTCCTTGGAACCGAACACGCGCATGTCGAGCACGTTGCCGCCGAGCCCGCCCCGCACCCTGGCAGCGGAATCGGCGATCGCTGAGGCGTCCGATGCGCTTCGCACACCTCGCCGATCGACGCCACCAGGTTCCAAGCCGCCCGCTGCCATCACCGGCGGAAGCCCTCGCGGGATCTGGAGGGCAATATCGCCGCGACCCGACAGGCGGGCGAGAGCTTCTCGACAGATCGAGACGAGCATCATCGCCTCCTCCGGGGCGGCGCGGTCGTCGGGTCGACATCGTGCTCCGCCAGCCACTCCCGCGCCGCTTCGCGCACGCGCCCGTCGCGGAACGCGAACCATCGCTCCCGTTCGGCCGGGCGGTCGAACAGCACGTCCTTGAACCGGCGGAAGGCGCCGCGGCCATCGAGGGCGACCTCCAGGAGGTCGCGAAGCCGCGCGTCGCGCACCGTGCCGGCGAACTCCGCCATCCAGCCGTACTCGACCGACGACCCGAGCGGCTCGACGTGGATCAGGTGCCCCGCCGCAAGGCCGGCATCGA
>JBOGJN010000260.1:0-1394 GCA_050745445.1 Thermoanaerobaculia bacterium | reverse complement strand
AGTCTGCCCCGAGGCTGGATTGCTCTGTCCTCAGATCGAGTTCCTCGAGGACGGCGGCCGCGTGTGGTTCGGAGGAGGCGACTTCTCCTTGTGGAGTGGCATTCCTCGTCATGTGGGCTGGAGGAAGGCGGCAGCGCGCGATCTCCCCCCGCGGGAGTCGGATTTCGCGACAGGCTGTGCGATGCTCGTCGACCCTTCGGTCGTCCGGACCATCGGGGTTTTCGACCCGCGCTTCTTCATGTATGGCGAGGACCTCGATTTTTCCCTCCGGGCTCGTCAGGCTCGATTCGGGATCATGGTTGTCCCCGCCTCCGTGATCTGGCACGTCGGCGTGTACACTGAGCCCCGGGCCCAGTTGCGGCTCTATTACAGCACGCGAAACCTCCTCGAAGTGATGCGAAAGCATGCGCGATGGATCCAGTGGGTGACCTTCGTGCCGAATTTCTTGATCTTTTGGGTCGGATTCTATGTCGCACTGGCTGTCGCGCGACGGCAGCCACGGCTTGTCGGAGCGCTCGTTCTCGGAATGGTGGACTTCATCAGGAGACGATTCGGCGAGAGACGGTTTGCTCAGGGGGCGGGAAAGTGACCCGTCAGCGGCCCATGGCTTCGCGGTACACCTCCAGCGTGCGCCGGGCCGTCTCGCGCCACGAGAATTGCCGGCTCCGCTCGAGCCCGCGCCGGCCGAGGTCCGCAGCCAGCGGAGCATCCGTCAGGACGCGCGTCAGGGCTTCCGCCAGGGCCTCGACGCTCTCGGGATCGACAACCATCGCGGCCTCGCCGACCAGCTCCGCCAGCGCGCCGCGGTCGGAGGTCACGACCGGCGTCCCGCAGGCCATGGCTTCGAGCACCGGCAGGCCGAAGCCCTCGTAGAGCGAGGGATACACGAAGCACGCCGCGCCGCAGTAGAACGCGGGCAGATCTTCGTCGGGAATCAGACCGACCCACCGGAGGCTCGTGCCGACTTCCGGGAGTCCGATGCGGCGAAGCGCTTCCGCGGCGCCGTAGTCCCGCTTGCCGCCGATGACGAGCGGCGTGTCGGACACGCCGCTGGTCCGAAGACGTCTGCAAGCGAGAAGAATCCTCTCCAGGTTCTTTCGCCGGTTCAAGCGGCCGAGGGAGAACACGAAGCCGGGTCGGAGACCGTAGCGGGCCAGCACGCCCTCGGTCCGCTCCCTTTCGAGGGGGCGGAAGCTCGCCGCGGCCCCCTCCGGGATCACGGTGACTTTCTCTGGACGAACACCGTAGGACTCGACGATGTCGCCGCGGCTGAACTCGGACACGGTGATGACTCGCGAAGCCTTCGCGATGCTCCTCGGGACCAGCACGCGCAGGGCCAGGCCCAACGCCGCCGGAAAGGTGTCGGGCAGATGGAGGAAGGCCAGGTCGTGGAC
>JBOGJN010000259.1:0-1600 GCA_050745445.1 Thermoanaerobaculia bacterium | reverse complement strand
TCCTTGACGAGCGAGTCCACGATCGCTCCGAACGCAGCGCCGATGATGACGGCAGCCGCCAGATCTATGACGTTGCCCTTCATGATGAATTCCTTGAAACATCTGAGCATGGTCTCCTCCTTTCGTTCAAGCCGTGGGCTGCCGCATCTTCATCGTCGCGACGCGAGAGAGAGGGACTCGGGAGTCGGGGCGGCCCGAATTGTAGACCGTCTGTGAAACAATACCTCTATTCAAGCCCGACCCCCAGAAAAACGCAGAAACGACCCCCAGAAAAAGACCCCCAGAAAAACCCCAGAAAACGCGGTCCAGCTCGCCGAAGGAGAGGCGGATCATGGCCTTGATCTCGTTGAGCTCCTCCGTGATTCGCGACTCCAGCCGGTCGATCTTTTCGTTCGTCGCGACCAGGCCTTCCGCCACCGTGCGGATTTCCGACCGCAGGCCTTCGGCGACTACGCTGAATTGCCGCTCGATTTCGTCGGCGGTCTCGCGATCCATCGAAGTCCTTCGAGGGCCGAGCCTAGCACAGGAAACGAGACGGCTGTCTCCTTCGCGTGAGGCGAACTCGGCTGATCGCTCACACGGTGCCCCGGGGCGGGCTGTCACCGATTGGGCCGACGCGGCTGGTGGTGCAGGAATTCTGCCGGCGTCTGGATCAAGACACCGCGAATGCGCTTTCCGAAGAGAGGACCGAAGTCGCGCAGGTCGCCCGTGAGGAGATGCGTTGCCCGGCCGGCGACTGCAGCCCTGAGGATGGGCTGATCCTTCTCGGCGAGCCTGACCGAACGCGGCAGCCGCTCGCCTGGCGCCTCGACAAGGATTTCCACCTTCGCAAGCAGCTTCTCCAGCCGCGATCGCGCTTCGGCCGAGGTCAAGTTACGACGCGCCTCTTCCGCCGCGTAGCCCGAGGTCAGCAGGTCTGTTTCCGACAGCTCCCAGAGCCGAAGCAGCCCCGCCCCTTCGCGGTAGGCGGCCGAGAAAAGCACGTTCGCATCGAGAAAGACGCGCGCCATCGCCCGCCTTTCCTAGCGGTTTCGGGGCCTCCGGTGAGAGATTCTCGAGGGATCGAGCCCCATGCGCCGGACCTCCGCCTGCGCTCTCCTGTAGTCGTCGGCATCCGTGGCGTTCGACAGCAGGAACTCCGCCTTGCGTTCCGGCGTGTAGATCTCGACGGGAACGACTGCGGCCGGCCTCAGGAGAACCCCGTATGGTGCTTCCTCGGCCACCACCATCGTGCCCTCCTCGAAGCCGTACCGGTGCCGCAGCCTGGCCGGCAACACGATCGTGCCCCGTTTTCCGACCCTCGTGGCCTCGCTCACGGTCTCATGATATCAGATTCTCAGAAAATCTGAGTTGAGCAGGATCGCCTCAGCCGGCGTGCGCCAGCCCCGTGTGACGCGCCGTTGACATGTGTGACCGATTGTGTAGACTAGGGCGGGAGGCGCCATGCCGACGAATCTCGCGATAGACGATCGTCTCCTGAACCTGGCTCGCCGGTTGGGAGAGAAACGCACAAAGAAGGAAACCGTCAACGAGGCTTTGAGAGAGTACGTCGCGAGACGCAAGCGCTTGCGGTCGATTCGTTTCTTCGGGACGGTCGACT
>JBOGJN010000258.1:0-4012 GCA_050745445.1 Thermoanaerobaculia bacterium | reverse complement strand
GGTCCAGAGGGATGATGTCGAAGAATCGATCCGGCGGGTTGTTCGCGGTCGCCACGTGGGTCGGCCCATTGATCTCCGCGACGGTGACCAGGTCTCGGAGCCTAACGTTCCAGTTGGTGCCCGCGATGCCGCCCGCGCGACGCCCCGTCACCTCCACCTCGTACTGGAGTATCGCAGCGGCCCGGGCATCCGTCGGCAGGTCGGTCCAGGCGAACGTCTGGATCGTGCCGTTGCCCGCGTCGGTGAGAAAGTCACCCCCCAGCCCATCGTCGTTGTTGATGGCGATGACCTTCGTTGGCCCGGTTAGCGTCCAGGCGTTGTGGAAACCGATCGCGGTTGCCACGAGATTGGTGATCGGCATCGGCCTAGTTGTCCATGTCGAAGGCCGCGAAGGACTCCTGGGGCCGCGTCCACGCCTTGATGCGGGCGTAGATCGCGACGTCCGAGCCCGTCAGGGTGGAGCCGACCTGGTCGATCTCGGCCCGAAGCTGCTGCCCCGCGACCGGCGCGGCTGACCCGAATTTCGGGACGAAGCACCGCCGGTTGTAAACGCCGTCGGGCACCGCCCCGCCGTGCTGGGCCGCGATGGCGAGCTGCGGTCGGGTGGCGAACATCGACGTGAAGGCCGCCCCGTCCCACTGGTTCAGGTCACCGATCAGCGCCGCGCCCGTGGGAGCGATGATGGCGACGATCTGGGCGTGCTCGACGATGAAGGCCCTCTGCGGAATGAAGATTGGAGGGACGGTTCCAACGAAGGCGCCGCCGTTGCGCGCGAAGCCCAGGGTCGTCCGGATTATGTCCGGCATGATGAAGCGGTCCGGCTTGATGTCGGAGAACAGGAACACCGCTCCCGACCAAGCGTTGTTCCCGGAAAGAGTCTGGACCTGGAAGTTTAGCTCCGTCGCCGCCGCGTTGATCTCGTGCTCCACGGACAGGAACTCGAGGGCCGTGCCGGCGTTGGTGGGCGAGTCCGACGTGGCAGCTCCGTCCGAGATTCGCACGCGCGCCGTTCCGGCCGCGGACCCCTTCACGTAGCAGCCGGCCGTGACCCTCCTGGCGTCGAAGTATTGGTCATAGCTTGCTGGGTCGAGTATGTACTGCTCGAGCGATGCCACGGCAGCGCCGAACGTGACCCGCGCGGCCATCTTACCGACCGCCCGGTCAGCTCCGACGACGGTGCGGGCGATGGTCGCCCCGGCCCCGGTCAGCCTCCAGGTGCCGGGCACGATCGCGTCCGTGTTCTCCCAGCACTCGAAAAGCGGGTCTTGGAGCAGGTTGACGAACCCGGCTCGCCTCGTCGCGAGGAAGTTGTTGCGGTGGTCCGCGGAAACCAGGAGCCCGCCGAAAGGCGGCTTACTTTCGTCGAAGGAAATGATGACCCTCCGCTTTTAATGAAGGGGCAAGAGGCCGACCCGGCCCCTCGGAGCGACGCTCGCCCCCTTCGAAAGATTACAGGATTTGCAGGAGAGGATGACGTTGGCGATCTCGTGCTTGCCATTCCTCGCCAGGGGGACCAGATGATCGAGGGTCGCCTCCTTGAAAGAGAGGCCGGCTCCGCACCATCGGCAGCGTCCGTTATCCCTCGCGTAGATGTCCTTCTTCCTCACCGTCTCAACGAAAGCGGCTCGCTTTCGGGCCTTGCGATCCCGGGCCGCGTCCTTGTAGTAGTCGGGGTTGGCCAGGTATCGTTTTCGGTTGCGCTCCGGGGTGTTCGCTCGCCGGATGTGCTCGTCTCGGTTTTTCGAGTACCAAATCTTGCCGGTCTTCAGCCTCCGCGTCCTGTTCTGCGCGTGCCAGGACCTCATGTAGGCGCGACGGCATTCGACGCAGTACGCCTCCGCGCGGTCCCTCCTGTGGCTGGTAGGGTTCTTTTTGAAAAGGTCAAGCGGCAACCAAAGGCCGCACCTCGAGCAGGGCTTCATGCTACCCGCCCTTTCGTCGAACGACATCCTTCACCTCGGCGATAACCTGGTCGCAAATCCGGCCGCCCGGGTGGTAGTAAACCCTCCCGATGCGTCTCCAGATTCGCGTCCCCGTTTCGGCGTCGGGTGGCATCTCGGCCATCCTCGACTCCGCGTGTGTCACGTCCAACCCACATTCCGAGCACTTGGGCTCGCTCATACGTCCTCCACCGCGAGTATCTCCGTTCTTGCTTCTTGGGGAGACTTGCGGACGGACAGCACCCGAAAAAGGTCTCCAGCCAAGCTACCAGAGGCGTCGACGCCGCGCAATCTGTCGATCGTGATCTTCTCTCCCTCCACCAGCTCGACGAGCCCCTTGATGGTCAGCTCGGCCTTGCGTGGAGGAGCCGCCGAGATGGCCAGGAACGCAAACGCGACCGCCGAGGCGTCGGTGCCCGAGGTGAGGTAGGTCGTGAACTCCTTGCTCGACGGCCGGTGGTACCTGACCGCGGTCTCCGGATCGAACACGGTCGCGGTGGCCAGGGCGTTGGTCGAGGGGTTTCGATCGTAGAGAATCCGGATGGTCCCGTATACGTCGTCGATCTCCAGGTTCATCTGGAAGCGGATGATGTCCACGTCCTGCACGAGGGGCGTTCCGACCGGCGCCACCCCGGGCTGGTTCACCAGGTACTTGATGCGCCCGTCCCCGTCGATGACGATGTTTGCCCGGTTAGAGTTCTGGAGCTTCTGGAAGACGGACACGATGCTTTCGGCCGAGTTCATGTAGATGCCAAGCACCTGCGACGCCGAGGACCTGGCGTCGACGAAACTCGACTCGTCCACGAGGACGGGATCCTGTCCAAGAAAGACCTCCCAGAGCACCCGCACGATGTCGGCACCGATCTGGATCGGATCGCCGGACTGGCCGGTGAACTGGCCGTTCGGGATCGTGTCCCTGGAGCCGACCCCGTCCACCCTGAGAAAGTGGTCCTTCTCCGGGCTCACGAAGATCGCCTCGTCTCCCAGGTAGGAGGCCGCGGCCGTCTTGTCCGCGTTGACGTTGAAGCCGATGGTCTTCCAGATGGACGTCGCCTTGTTTACCCCCGTCTGGGTTAGCAGGTTGAACGCCCCGGCCGCGCGGGACAAGGTGAACAGTCGGGTCGACTCGTCGTAAACGGCCGCCTTGTTGAGCGCCCCCGCGCTGTTGAGCGCGAGCTGGATGGCCGTCGCGAGCTGGTTCGGCGTGTACAGGCCGCTCGCGACCTGCGCGCTCAGGGCTCCGGCGCCTTCGTTCCAGTCCAGGAAGTTGTTGGTGGTGTCGACCACGATGACCTGCACGTCCAGGAGAATCGAGACCTGGGCCAGCATGAGGTCCGTCGAGTAGTCCAATCCCGCCACCAGCAGGACGCGCAGCGAGGCATCCTCCGCGCTCGCCGCGGCCGAGGTTGCGTAGGAGTACACTCGGGTAACCGCGGTGATGCCGTTCGGGAGGAAAGCCGGGTCGGCCAGCTCGTAGACCCCGTTCAGGAGGCCGGTGAGGGCGATCTTCGCCGGCGTGATGTTCTCCACCGGACCGAACCAGACGGGCCGCACCTTGCCGGCGAACGCCGGGTCCAAGGCGGCCTGCGTCGCCGCCGAGTAGACGTTGAGCGGGATGGTCCTGGCCACGAAGCTGCGAACGTCCTCGAGCGCGAAGGATGCCTCCGCGTCCGTGTTGCTGTCCCGGCGGGTGATGCCCTTGAACTGCACGCGGTAGTCGTCCTTGAGCAGCTCCTCGCGCCCTGTGTCCGCGAAGGCCCCGCCTACCCGGATCGGCACCTCGGTCTGCTCCCAGCCGAAGAGCGCGAGGGCCGGATCGAAGTAGCCATCCCCGTTCGCGAGCCCGATGTTCCCGGTGCCGAGCTGCTGGGTCGCGAAGAACACGTCCCTGGAGCCGCTCGCGACCTGCGGAAGCGCCCGGCCCGTGAGGCGCGGCTCGTGGTAGTTGAATCGGTAGATCGGCGCCAGGCCGACCTCGTCCAGAAGCGCTACCGGCAGCCCCGCGCCGAAGACGTCCCACCTCACCACCGCCCCGTCCCACAGCGTTATCCCGTCGTCCCAGGTGGCGACCG
>JBOGJN010000257.1:0-3931 GCA_050745445.1 Thermoanaerobaculia bacterium | reverse complement strand
CTTCCACCACGGCCAGTCGTGGCCGTAGGGAGCGTCCCAGATGTGCCCTCGATTGGGGATGCCCTTCTCGTTCAGGATGCGAATCAGGTCCTGCGAGCCCTGCAGGATGTTGTCGGTCTGCCCGGTGACGACGCAGATGTCCATCTGGGAGAGCTTGGCGACCCACTCGCCGTCCATGTTGGGCACGCAGGCCACCGGACAGTGGAAGTAGCAGAGCTCGTCCCAGTAGCCGTCCAGAAACGAGTGGATGTCGTACTTGCCGGAGAAGCCGACGACCTTGTCGCAGACATCGGGATGCCGCAGGCCGAAATTGACCGCGTGGTAGGCGCCGAAGGAGGTGCCGAGGGTGCCGATCTTCGCGCCGGTCTTTCCCTTGTCGCGCACGAAGGGGACGACTTCCCCGCAGACGTACCGGTCGTACTGGTCGTGGCGGCGGATGCGTTCGGACGGATGCCGCGCCTTGGCGTAGAAGCTCTCCGCGTCCACGCTGTCCACGCAGCAGACCTGGAGGCGCCCGTCCTCGATCAGGTCGCCGACCGCGGCGACGAGGCCGAAGTCCTCGTTCTGGTAGAAGCGTCCGACGGAAGTCGGAAACCAGATCATCGGCCGCCCGGCGTGGCCGAACCACAGCAGCTCCATCTTTCGCCCGAGCGCCGGCGAATCCCAGGCGACGTATTCGCGGTTCAAGTTCTCCCGAACTCTTCGAGGAAGGGATTGGTCACGCGGACAGTACCGTAAAGACGGCCGTGCTGGAAGTCCTCGGACAGAATCTCCTCCAGACCATAGTGGTCGGCGTAGCCCCACAGGTGAGCGTCGAACCACGAGAGCCCATAGGCAGCCGTTGCGCGCAGTGCCGAACGCACAATCGCCTCATTGGGATAGAGGACCGTGAACTGAACGAGCATCTCCTCGGTTTCACGACGCGCCTCGGCGGCAGAAAGCAGCGGCCCGTGCGAGGTAGGCCGAGTCACGACCGAAAAGAACTCCACGATCGCCTGGTGGGGCAACCGGACCGTGTTTTCCGCAATCCCCTTTCGCAGCAGGGCCGTGGCCGCGCGCCGCTTGTCAGGGAATCGGGCATCAACCGAATAGACGAGGACGTTCGTGTCAACGAGGGCGGCCACGCTCGTAGAGCTCCTCGCGTGTCCAGCCCCGGTTTGCCGGGGTCTTGCCCTTCCAGCGGCGTCGGCGCACCCGCCGCGTCGCCTCATCGAAGAGCTTCAGACGCGCCTCGACCGAAAGAGGCTCCCAGCGCCCAACGCGTTCGATGCGGATCGCATCGCCGGCCGCCTTCCATTCAATCTCGTCCCCGGGTCGGATGCCGAACCGATCCGCGATCGCCTTGGGCACCGTCACCTGGAGCTTGCTCGTGACCTTCGACATGTCCTTACTTTAGCAAGGATCGTTTCCTTGATCAACGGGCCAAGCTGCCCGCCGGCCGATGGCGTGCGATAATCCTGCGCCTCCGGGGCGTAGCGCAGCGGTAGCGTACCTGCTTTGGGAGCAGGTGGTCGCCGGTTCGATCCCGGCCGCCCCGACCATTCGTCGCGATCGCTTGGGTCGGGGTCTGCGCCCCTTGGGCGCACCGGCGGGCGGCTCGGCCGGATGCGGCCTCGACCGCGCGCCTGACCCCTCGTCCAAGCGATCGCTCCCGGGGCAAGCGAACCGGGCGGTCCCTCCGTACAGAGTGGCGACGATGAGGCTTTCCGCGCGATTCCTGATGGCCGCCGCTCTGTTTCATGCGTACCCGGTGACGGCGCAGGCGTGGACTGCCGTTGGCCCGCCCGGAAACCCGTCCGTGACTGCACTGCTCGTGGACCCACGAGCACCAACAACTCTCTATGCGGGTACCACACAGACCGGCATCTTCGTCACTCGAGATGCCGGGCTGACGTGGAGTGCCGCCAACACGGGTTTGACGTCACTCGAAGTAACATCGCTCGCCTTCCTCCAGCTCTCGACCCCTGGAGCGGCGCCTCTCTTCTATGCCGGCACGATTGGCGCTGGCGTGTTCAGGAGCAATGACGAGGGCTCGACCTGGGTACCGGTTAACGACGGCCTCTCGAGCCTGCGTGTCTGGTCGCTCGCTGTGGCTCCGGCGGCCGCAACGGTGTACGCGGGAACGGATGAAGGCGTTTTCAAGAGCACAGACGACGTCAAGAGCTGGACGCCCGTCAACTCGGGTCTGCCGAACTGGCACATCGTCTCTCTCGCGGTCGACTGGTCGAACCCGTCGATTCTCTATGCGGCCACCGGTAGGCCGCCAAACGGTTCGCTGTTTCGAACGACCGACGGCGGAGCGAATTGGGCGGCCGTTGCCCTGCCCGACCGATTCGACAGAGTGTTTAGGGCGGTCGCTGTCGATCCCTTCTTTTCGGAAACAGTCTATGCAGGGTTCTGGTATGGCTATCCCCCGATCTCCCGTTTCCAGATCGGTGGACTGATGAAGAGCGTGGACGGCGGCCGGAGTTGGACGGACGTGTCGCCGGGCCTTGGCTCGAGGTCTTATTGCGCCCCCATCTGGTCAATTGCGGGTGACCCGACAGCACCAGGGCATATTTACGCTAGTACGAGCAGCTCGTTCGCCGAGTTCGGAGGTGTTCTCATCACGAACGACTTCGGCGCCTCCTGGGTGGTGCGCAACGACTCTCTCTCTTCCCTCGCCAGGGTCTTAACCGTCGCTCCGACTTCTCCCTCGACGGTCTACGCGGGGACGTGGAACGGCGTTGTTCGTGCTACCTCAGACGTGAAGGGCTCCTGCGCGCCGGACGCGACGACCCTCTGCTTGCAGTCCGACCGGTTTCGCGTCTCCGTTGGGTGGAGTGTGCCGGCGCAGGGCCAAACTGAGCTTGGTCAGGCAAGACCCATCGTCCCGAACACCGGGGCCTTTTGGTTCTTCGACCCGACGAACCTCGAGCTCGTCGTGAAGGTTCTGGACGGCCGCTCGATCAACGGCCACTTCTGGGTCTTCTACGGGTCGCTCACGAACGTCGCGTTCACGCTGACGGTTACGGACACAGAGACCGGGGCCGTCAAGACCTACACGAACCGTCAAGGCCAGCTCGCCTCGGTCGCCGACACGTCGGCGTTCTAGCGGTAGAAGTTCCTGTCCCGAGTCAGGGAGCGAGGAGGCGAAGCTTCGGGAAGTAGGTTTCTGTATCGTTCATCGGCGTGTCAATGCCAGGATCTCGTCCGTGCTCATCTTCACGCCCCCGCGCCCGGACAGATGACGGACGAGTCTCTGACCGCTGCCGGGCCTGCTGCGGGCTTTACGAATCAGAACGGCGTTTCCAGCGATTGCGAACTCGACCTCGGTCGCTGGATGCAGGCCAAGCTGGCGGCGGATCGGAAGCGGGATGGTGACCTGACCTTTGGAAGTGATGCGCATCGCGACTCCTATATGACTCCTGGGCGCCTCTCTCGCTTCAGGGCCGGTTGGCCGGGGCGGCTTGCGCCTTCAGGCGCTTCAATTCGGTGATGTCCCGGTTGACCTGGATCACCGCGACGGTGCGGCCCCACTCGTCCGCGTGCGGAACGACCACCGCCTCGCAGAAGCCTTCTGTCCCGTCCTTGCGCCGGAACGCGACCTCGCCTTTCCAGCGGCCCCGTCCCCGCATCTCGCGGATCAGCTCGGCGGGCTTCTCCGCGGCGCCGGGCGGATAGATCACCGCCGGGCTCTTGCCGAGGACCTCCTCCTTCGTCCACCCGAAGAGGCGTTCGGCGCCCGGGTTCCACTCGAGGACCCGCGCTTCGAGGTCCATGACGATGACCGCGTCGAAAATGTGCTCGAACGTGCGCGCCTGGCGGCGCAGCATCTCCTCCATGCGGTGGCGGTCGGAAACGTCGCGGAAGCTCCAGACGCGCCCGACGATGCGGTCGCCGACGCGTTGCGGCCCCGAGTAGCGCTCGAAGACGCGGCCGTCCTTGAACT
>JBOGJN010000256.1:0-3343 GCA_050745445.1 Thermoanaerobaculia bacterium | reverse complement strand
CAAGCCCGTCGGCGATCTGGGCAGCGATGTTGAGGAGCTTGCGCGTCGGCAGCGGCTCCGAGGCGGACAGCTCCCGAAGCGTTTTTCCCTCGACGAGCTCCATCGCGATGTAAGGCATCTCTTCCAGCTGGCCGATGTCGTGGACCGTCACGATGTTGGGATGGTTCAACGCGGAAGCGGCGCGCGCCTCTTGCTCGAATCGAGCAAGCCGCTCGCGGTCGTGCGAGAGCTCTGGCGGCAAGACCTTGATCGCTACCTCTCTGCCGAGCCGCGTGTCCCGCGCTTTCCAGACCTCCCCCATCCCTCCAGCGCCGATCGGCGCCAGGACCTCGTAAGGTCCGAGCCGGGCGCCCGCCGCGATCGTCATGAAGTTGGCATCTTCAAACGGTCCTCACCAAACCGTGCGGACCAGTGGGCTCGAGCGGATGCGCTCGTCCTTCGTGACGAGCGTCAGGCCTCCGTCGCGGGCTGTGGCCGCGATGAGACGGTCCGCCGGATCCGCAGAGAAGTCAGGGGGAAACTGCGTGGCCAGCGCCGCAATCGCCGGCGTGATTTCTCGCAGCATCACTCCAGTCGCCTGCACGAGTGATTCGATCGAGGCCTCGATCGTGCCGCGCGATCGCAGCCGCCCTTCCGAGAACATCATCGCGACCTCCCAGAGGCTGATCGAGGCGATCGCGATTCCACCGGAGCGAAGACTCCGGCGAATCGCCGCCGCCGCTCGGCGCGAGAGCCGCGCCGGCTCGGCCGCCAGCCAGATCAGCGCGTGTGTGTCGAGCAAGATCACGGGGAGCTCTCCCACGAAGACGCCGCGACCACCGGCGCCATGATGTCGCCGCGGATCTCCAGATCTCCGGCGAGGCATCCAAAGACGTCACGAACCGACTCTTCGGCGGGCACGAGGCGCGCCACCGGCTTTCCCTTCTTGGTAATGATCACCGTCTCACGCCCGGCTTTGACCTCGTCCATGATCTTCAGGCAGCGGGCCTTGAAGCGGGCTGCGGGAATCGACCTCATGGTCACCTCCAGAGGACTATGGTTATATCATAGTGACCATCGGCACCCGGACAGGAACCGAGCGCCGGCGGCGTCATGTAGACCTCCCCCATTCCGCCCGCGCCGAGCAGCGAGAGGATCTCGTAGGGACCGAGACGTGAGCCGGCGGCGAGCGTCATCGCTTCAACTCCGCCGTCCAGTTGAGGACGACGGTCAGAGGCGACGAGGCCGCCTCCCCGACATCCGTATTCACGAGGAAGCGCTGGCCATCGGCGGAGACGTCATAGCTGAATAAATCGGCGGCGGATATGTGCTCCCGCCGGCGGGTCTGGAAAAGCGGCCTCGCCGCATCCGCTTCGAACTTCGCGCCTGCCTTCACGTCCACCGTCATCAATTTCCCATCGGGAGCCATGTAGTAGAGCTCCTTCCCGTCCCGCCGCCATCTCGGCTCGGAGCCTCCCGCACTCGAGACTTTCCAGTTGCCGCCCGGCCCCGGGAACGGAGCGACGTAGATCTCACGCTTCCCCGACTCATTCGAAGCGTACGCGACCCACCGCCCGTCGGGAGAGAACTGCCCGTGGCTGACACCAAACGTCGTCTTAATGAAAGGAACCGGCTGGCGGTCGCCGCCGACTGGGAGCGCCCAGAGCTCGAGGTTTGTCTTCGGGTCGAGGGCCTCATAGAGGATGAACCGCCCATCCGGGGACCAGTCGGTCGGGTACTTGGTTCTCTCCGACGCGAGCACCGAGTCCTCGCTTCCAGCTCCGCTCGCACTCTTCTGATAGAGATCCGGATGGTTCTTTCGGAGGGACATGAAGAGGATCCGGCTTCCGTCGGGCGACCAGAACGGCGAAGCGTCGATCGCGGCGTCGAAGGTCAGGCGCGTCGGAATGCCGCCGGAGGTCTCGTAGATCCAGACGTCGATATTTCCCGTCTGACGATCGGCGACGTCCAGCGCGACTCTCTTCCCGTCGGGGGAAATTCTCGGATTGGCCTGGTTCCCGGTAGCACCCAGGGAGCCCGTCTGCTTGCCGCTGCGGTCGAACCAGACGAGCTGCGCCACGCCTGCGGCGGACTCGGCCTGATAAAGAACGACCCCGTTCTCCGAGACCGAGAACAGGGCGGCAAAGGTCTGCGGGAAGTGCTGGATCTGTTCCGCCACGGCGAACGGATCGCCGCTGACCCGAAGGCTCCTCGCATCGAAAGCTTGCGCGAACAGATTCCGTTCGCTGAAGAAGAGCAGATACCCTGGAGGCGCGTAGGCCAAACTCGAGTTGGCACGCACAAGAAAAGCCTCCTCTTTCGAATCGAGCGACGCGGCGTAAATGCCGGTCTTCTCCCTTTGCCCGCCAAAACTTGCGACGAGATAGAGGAAGTGCCGGCCGTCCGGCAAGAAGAACGGCCACCGGTGAGAGCTCTCACCGCGCACGGGATCCAACCGCGTCACCTGTTCCGGGAGACCGCCGGAAGCGGACACGCGATAGAGCGGGCCATCGACGACGGGCGCGAAGAGAATCACTCCGTCGCGACTCCAGGCCCCGCCCCTGGCGATCGGCGCATCGCAAAGGGTCTGCGAAGGCCCGCCCGAAGCGTCGACCTTCTTGAGCTTTCCGTCGGCGAAGAAGCCAATGAAGCGGCCGTCGGGCGACCAGAACGGGAAGGACGGATTCTCCGTGCCCGGAAGCGGCTGCACGGCGAGAGACTCCAGGCGCCGAATCCAGAGGAGGTTCTTGCCGGTGGAATCCCGGGCGACGACGACGAGCCGGCTCCCATCCGGAGATAGAGCAGCGGCCCGCAAATTGGACATCTCAGCCAAAACGATGGAGAGGCGCATCGGACGCGCGGGCCCCGCTGCCCGGCGTTCGGAACGGACGATGGCCGCTCCGGCGAGAACCAGAGCAACGGCAGTCAATCCCCAGGCGAGTCGCTCGCGATTCTTGCGGCGGGCCGAAGGCGGCCCCGCGACCCCCGCCTGCGATCCCTCCGCGATCCACCGGAGCTCCCGCTTGATGTCGGCCGCGCTTTGCCAGCGATCCTCCGGGTCCTTCGCGAGGCAGGTCTTGACGACGCGCTCGAGCGCTGCTGGCGATGCCGGCTCGACCGTCGAGATCGGCGCCGGCTCCTCCTTCATGATCGCCGAGATCAAGGACGCCTGACTCGCTCCCGAGAACGCCTTCCTGCCCGTCGCCATCTCGTAGAGCACCGCTCCGAACGCGAAGATGTCCGTCCGAGCGTCGGCATCTTTGCCCTCGAGCTGCTCCGGCGCCATGTACTGGAACGTGCCCAGGATCGTCCCCGCCTCGGTGAGGTTCGGATTGCCCGCCCGGGTCGGGAGCCCGGTCAGGCT
>JBOGJN010000255.1:0-4406 GCA_050745445.1 Thermoanaerobaculia bacterium | reverse complement strand
ACCGCGGTGGCAACCCCCTTGCCTCCGCGAAAACCGTAGTAGAGGGGAAAGACATGCCCCAGGATCGCCGCGAGCCCCGCGGCGGCCGCGTAACGCGGATCGGCCGTCACCAGACGCGCGAGTAGGACCGCGGCCGTCCCCTTGGCGACGTCCAGGAGGGCCACCAGGGCCGCGAGCTCCCGGCCGTGGAACCGCAGGACATTGGTCGCGCCCGCGTTGCCCGATCCTTCCGTCCGGATGTCCTTACCGTAGCGCCAGCGCACCAGCAAGACGGCGAAAGAGATGGATCCCAAAAGATAACCGGCGGGCAACAGCAGGAGAGCCCATGCGTTCATGCCCGCGTCTCACTGGTCGTCCCGTCGAAGGGCCACTCCGCAAGCTTTGTGTGAACCGCCCCTGCCGGCGTCACGCGGCTCTGAAACAGCGTGCAGCGCTGGACGCGCCACGGCGGAAACTTCCACTGCTCGACCTCCCGCCGGAAGACCTCGACGGCCTCGGGAGGCCACGGCCCGCGCAGCCGCGCGAGCGTAACGTGCGGATGAAACTCGCGTCTCTCCTCCGGCAGGCCGAGGCGCCGAGCCTGCCATTCGGCCTCCTGGGCGAGCCGCCGGATGCGCGCCAGCGCCTCCGTAGGCTCGAATCCCACGCCGAGGACGCGGGCAGGGCCCCGCGGAGGAAACGCGACGGCTCCCGAAGCCTGGATTTCCCCCGCGACCGTGGCCGCGGCGACCGGCGCCACGGCATCGCCGAAGTGCCCCGATTGCTCGCGGGAAATATCTTCGAAGAACTTGAGCGTCAGGTGCCAGCTCTCCGCGGAGGTCCAGGAAGCTCGCGGCAGGGACTCTCGCAGGCGAGACGAAAGCTGCCGTGTACTCTCGACCCACGCCGGCTCCGACGGCACGGCGAGAAACACCCTCACCGGAGGCGCCTCATCTCTCGACCCCGCTCATCAGGTGCCGCCGGAGAAGCTCCAGGGCGTGGAGAGAGGCGGCCCGGCGCACGACCGCACGGTCGCCGACGAAGGACCGCTTCTTTGCGATCTCCCGGTTGTCCCGGTCCGCCACAGCGAAATAGACGGTGCCCACCGGTTTTTCGGGAGTCCCGCCATCCGGTCCCGCGATCCCCGTCACGGCCGCCGCGAGATCCGTGCCAAAGCGCTCCCGCGCGCCCCGCGCCATCTCGCGCGCAGCCTCCTCGGAGACGGCCCCGTGAAGGGCAAGCGTCTCCTTGCTGACGGAGAGCAGGTCACGCTTGGACGAGTTCGCGTACGAGACGACGCTCCCGACGAAGTAGTCGCTCGAGCCCGGCGCATCGGTGAGCAGGGTCGAGACCATCCCGCCTGTGCAGGATTCGGCCACGGCCAGCGTCTTACCCTGCTCTTTGAGGAGGCGCCCCAGACTTGCGGCCAGCTCCTCCTCGTCGCGCCCGAAGATGCGGGGCCCCAGCACCGCGCGAAAGTCGGCTTCCATGGCGTCGAGCCGTCGCTCCGTTTGCCCCGGCTCTCCCCGCGCGCAGAGGTGGAGCTGCACTTCACCGGGTGAAGCCAGAATCGTCACGTGATGGTCCTTCCACTTCTCATAGACCGGCTCGACCAGCTCTTCGACCGCGGATTCTCCCATCCCGCTGATGCGCAGCACCCGCCGGCGCAACACGGAGGACCCGGTGCGCGCCCGCAGAGCGGGCAGAACCGAGCTTTCGAGGATCTCGCGCATCTCGGAGGGGACGCCCGGCAGGACGACGTATTCGACACCGTCCTTCTCGATCCAAAAACCCGGGGCCGTGCCCCGCGGATTCTCGAGGACCCGCGCGCCCACGATGAAGTCGGCCTGCTTCTCATTGACCGAGGGCATCGGAATTCCCCGTTGCTCGAAACGCGTCCGCATCCGAGAAAGAAAACCTTCATCGCGGCGGATCGGCGTCTTGAGCCACCCCGCCACGGCGGGAACTGTCACGTCGTCCGCGGTCGGGCCCAGGCCTCCCGTCGTGAAGACGGCGTTTGCCCTGCCAGACGCGAAGGCAAGCTCCTCGGCAATGGCCCGTGGATCGTCGCCCACGACCGACTTGCGGACGACCTCCATTCCGACTTCCTCCAGACGCGCCGTCAGCCACAGAGAGTTGGTGTCCTGGCGCAGGGGGGAGAGCATCTCGCTTCCGATCGCGATGATCGCGGCGCGCCGGCCGGCAACACGCGTCACGGAACCCGGGAGGCCTTCTCGGCCTCTTCCTCCGAGAGCCGCGCCCACTCCTCCACCAGCGCGTCGAGCTCCGCTTTCCGGGCCGTCTTCTGCCGTGCGAGATCACGCGAAGCGACCGCGCCCAGCGTCAAGGCCTCCTCCCAGAGCCGGTTTTCGAGAGTCGCGACCTGCGTCTCAAGCGCGGCGATCTTCTCTTCGAGTCCCTTGATCTTGCGCCGGCGCCTCGAGGCCTCCCGGTCCGCGGGAAAGTCCGCCCCGCGTCTGCTCCGCCGCGTGTCCTGTGCCGGGGGGTCTGCGCGCTCACCTCCCGCGACCGCCTCCGCAACGGGCTCTGGACTCTGCCGCCTCTTTGCCCGCGCTTCCGCCGTCTCCGAGTAGTTGCCGTCGAAAAGCCTGGGCCGCCCGGCCCGCAAGTCGAGCACACGCGTGGCCAGCCGGTCGATGAACGCGCGGTCGTGCGAGACAAAAACGATCGAGCCTGGAAAGTCTTCCAGGGATTCCTCCAGGGCTTCCCGGGACTCGAGGTCCAGATGATTCGTGGGCTCATCCAGGAGCAGCAGGTTGTGCCGCTGGCGCATCACGACGGCAAGCGTCAACCTTCCCTTCTCGCCGCCCGACAGCCCCGAAATGTCCGCGAAGACCTCCTCTCCCCGGAAAGCGAACCGCGCCAGATAAGAACGCATTTCCTCCTCTGTCTCCTCGGGGTGCTCATCCCACACGGCGTCAATGGCACGGCCACGAGGGTCGAGGTCTTTCAGCTCCTGGTCGTAGTAGCCGACCGAGACGTCATGGCCCGTGCTGACGCTGCCCGAGAGGGGCGGCAGCCTCCCCGCCAGCGTCTTGAGCAAGGTCGTCTTGCCCGTCCCGTTCTCCCCCAGAATCGCCATCCGCTCGCTCCGCAGCAGCTCGAAGGAGAGTCCCGAGACGATCGGGGTGCCCCTCTCGTATCCCGCATCGAGATGTCTCGCCCGCACAAACGTGCGGCCTCCCACGCGGGCGGCCTCGAACTCGAATGCCACCGATGTGACATCGCCCGCCGGCTTTTCCAGAAGCTCGACCCTCGCAAGCCTTGTGCGGCGCCCCTTGGCCTGCCGGGAGTTGACGCCGGCGATGTTGCGGCGGATGTACTCCTTCTCCTTTTCGATGAACTCCTGCTGTTTCTCGAAGGCGCGCGTCGCCGTGAGCACGCGCTCCGCCTTCTGCCGCCGGTACGCCGTGTATCCGCCCGAATAGGCCGAGAGCCGGCCGTTCTCCAGGTCAACGATCTTCTCCGCGACGCGATCGAGAAGCCGCCGGTCGTGTGTCACGACGAGGTAGGCGCGACGCGAACGCGCGAGGTATTCCTCGAGGAACTCGACCGCATTGAAGTCCAGATGGTTCGTCGGCTCGTCCAGAAGCAACACGTCGGGGTTGGAGAGAATCGCCCGGGCAAGCATGGCGCGGTTTTTCTGTCCGCCGGACACCTCCGAGAGGCTGCGCGGAAAGTCGGCCTTCTCGAAACCCAGGCCGGAAAGGGCCTTCTCCACCTCCGCGACCATTTCGTAGCCGCCCTCGTTCTCGAACCGGTGCGAGAGCGCGTCGTAGCGGTCGTGCAGGGCCGCGGAGCTGTCGCCGTCCGCCATGGCATGCTCGAGCCGGCGCATCTCCGACTCAATCCGGTGAAGGTCGGCAAAGGCCCCCGCCACGTAGTCGTGAACCGTTTCGGAAAGATCGCCGCCGAGCGCCTGCTCCACCGTCGCGATCCTGACAGCGTTTGCCTTCACGAACTGTCCGGCGTCCGGCTCCTCGTGGCCGAGCGCGATCCTCAGGAGCGTGGTCTTTCCGGCCCCGTTTCGGCCGACCAGGCCGACTTTCTCGCCCGGATTGTGCTGCCAGGTGACCTCCCGCAGCACCTCTTTGGGTCCGTACGACTTGCGAACACCTTCGAAACGATAGAGCACGGAGAGATTGTAGAGCCAGCCGCCGCTTTATTCATGATGACGGATCGTCCGGAGGCTCTTGACTGAATCCGGAACCGAAAGGAAGAGTTTGCACCGAGCACTAGAAGCGCGCGGCCCGGGCGTCGAACTCCCGTCCCCGCCAGGTTAGACGCCGCCGAACGACCCGGTCATAGAAAGAGCGGCCGATGATGCCGGTCCACACGGCCGCCATGAGCGGGTGCGTCCAGGCGGGCCAGAGGGGACCGCCGATCGCCAGCGCCATCGCAAGACG
>JBOGJN010000254.1:0-2206 GCA_050745445.1 Thermoanaerobaculia bacterium | reverse complement strand
AAGCTCTGGCGCCGGCTTCGAAACAGGGGGCTTGCCGGGGCAAAGTTTCGCCGACAGTGTCCCGTCGGGTCGTATGTCGTGGACTTCTATTGCGATGAAGCGAGGCTCGTCGTCGAGTTGGACGGTGGCGGGCACGCACAAGAAGAGCAGAGGCCTCGCGACCTCCGGAGAACAGGCGACATCGAGGCGCTTGGTGTCAGGGTCCTGCGTTTCTGGAACGGCGACGTCTTGAACAATGTCGAAGGAGTCTTGCAGAGAATTTCGGCGGCTTTAGAGCACCCCTCACCCTGACCCTCTCCCACGGGGAGAGGGAACCCTCGGCGGCTTTAGAACACCCCTCACCCTGACCCTCTCCCATGGGGAGAGGGGACAAGGCACCACTACCGGATCCGCCAGCCGGCCAGCAGGACGACGGAAGTCAAACCGAGGTTTGGGATGGCGGTTCCGGCGTTCGAGAGGTGCATGAGCCGCGCTTCGAGAGTCCAGGCGCGATCGCCCGAGAGGCCCCCGCGCACGCCCACGCCTCCCTGCAGAAAGAGGTTGAACCGCCGGCCGATCTCCTCGAGGTTCGTCAGGTCCGTCCAGCCGAAACCTACGCCGCCGGAAACGTAGGGCGTGACGGTCCCATGCCCGAGGAAGAGGCGCGCCCCGACCGGCAGGATCCCCGCCGCAAAGCCTTTCGGCGTGAAATACCGGGCCAGATGCCCCTCTACCAGATACTCGGTCCGCGAACCCACCCGAAAAGCGACTTGAGGCTCGAGCAAAAGCAGCTGCTCGTCCGATCTGCCCTGATTCAAGTGCACCGAGAACCCATAGCCGCCGGAAACCATCCATTCGGACTGCCGGCGTTCGGGCAAGCTTTCGCCGGTCTGGCCGAACGCGAGCGATGCCGAAAGGAGGATCAGAGGCGGAGCGGACAGAGCGAGTCGAGAGCGCGCGGTCACGGCGACACCGCCCGGGTCATCGCTCGCAGCGAGTCGCGCGCGAAGCGCTTCTGAAGCCTTCGCGCCAACGGATAGCCCAGGCGAACGAGAGGATAGTTCGGCCGCGAGAAGGCCAGGAGATCGTACCACACCGACGCGTCACCGGAATTCTGCTCGACCAGGAATCGCTCCTCCCCGCACTCGGCGTGCCCGGGGAGCGTTCCATAAGCGAAACCGAACCTGCAGCCGGAGGAGGTCGTCTCGTCCACGACATAGGCGATCCGCGCGGCATTCAGCCACCACACGCCGGCGATCGGAACGAGGATGACTACGGTCGAGCCCGCCGCGATCGGCGCGTCCGAGGGAAAGAGCTCGAGCCAGGGCATTCGAAACATCTCCCAGCGACGGACCGCGGCGACGGCGGCGCGGTAGGTTTCGGGCCCTGCTCCCAACCGGACGCGGCTGTGATCGGCGACGTAACCCTCGGGTGGGGCGCCCTGCGTGGCGCCGACGTCCCCATAGGAGAAGGCAAGCCTCTGCTGCTCTCGAAGGAAACGCTGGACGACGGCAGCAGTCGGCCGTCGGAAAAGCATCAAGTTCCTGCTCAACCCGATTTTTCCCCGCGGGGTGAGCGAGACACGTCCGTCCGGACGTCGCTCTTTCTCTCCTCCAGCTCCTCCAGTGTCTTGGGCCAGTCTCCCTTCAAGAGCTGCGAGAGTGCCCGGTCCGCGAGAAGCTTTCCTCCGGTCTGGCAGGTGACGCAGTAGTTCGACTCGTTCTCGGCATAGACGATCCGTTGAACGGGCGATCCGCAGTTGGGGCACGCCTTGCCATAGCGCCCGTGCACGGCCATCCCTTCGCGGAAGGCCGTGACCTTCTCCGGAAAAGACTTCTGCGCGTCAGCAACGAATTGCGCGCTCCACTTCTCGAGCGTCTCGCGTGTCGCTTTGTGGAGCCGCCGGATCTCCTCCTCCGTCAGCCGGCTCGTGAGCCTGGCGGGCGAAAGGCGGGCGCGGTGCAGGATCTCGTCGGAGTAAGCATTGCCGATCCCCGAGAAAAGACGTGGATCGGTCAGCGCGCGCTTGACGGTATGGTTCTCGCGCAGGAGCGCCGCGCGAAACGCCGAAAGATCTGCCTCCAGAACCTCGAGCCCTCCGCGGTCGAAGCTCCGCAGGGCCTCCTATCCTCGAACCAGATTGAGCGAGTCGCGCTTCTTCGAGCTGACCTCCGTCAGAAGGAGGGTCCCTTTTTCGAACTCGAACGCCGCCAAAGCGGTCTTGCAT
>JBOGJN010000253.1:0-3913 GCA_050745445.1 Thermoanaerobaculia bacterium | reverse complement strand
CGCGGTCTTGGCCGCGATCTTCCGCTCGTAGTAGCGAACGCGCCGACGCCATGCCTTGATGCCGGTCTCGGCTCGCTTCCGTTTCCGCTCCCAGGCTTGCATGCGGACGAGCGCCAGCTCAAGCTTTACCTCATCGACCTTGGGCTCCTTGCGCTTCGGCGGTCGGACGACGATCGCGAGGCCGGAGACATAGCCCCTCTGCCGGACGACCTCGCGCCAGACCTGCACGACGGTCCCGTCCGCGGTATTCGTCCGAACCCAGGAGTACCGCGGGTTGTTCCGCATATCCGGGTGCCTCAGCCCTCGAGCGTGAGCAAACTCGTGCGCGATGACGTGGGCGACCTTCTCGATGTCGAGCTTGGCCGGATTCGCCGGGAGGAAGATGGAGACCCGTTCGGCGCCGATCTGCCAGCAGTACCCCAGCGCCGCGTTGCGTGTGATCCCCCGGACTGTCTCACTGAACCGAACCACCATTCTGCTCGCCTTCGCGGAGTCCAGCTCCTCGGCCGCTACCCGTCGAGCCAGCTCCCGCAGCGGCGCCGTCTCGTACCTCGTCTCGTTGATGATCTTCAATCGCCCTCCTCGACGTGCTCCCACGTCCGCGCCATCGCCTCGTTCTGTCGGATTGCTTCCTCCATCGCCCGCTCAAACTCGTCGGCGATGAAGTCGTTGACCTCGGCCGCCAGCTCCTCAATGGTCTCAGCCGGAACCTCTTTTAGCTCTCGCCACTGGGCAAACACCGCCCGGTGGTAGACCAGCTCTTCCTCTGTCCACGCCCTCCCGTCCATGCTCCCCTCCATGCTCCCCTCCTCCTCGCGTAACGCCTCCAGGCTTACCGCCTGATGCCACGTCTTTTCGATAACCGTCCAGACCCTCACCGACCGAAGCCTCCCTACAGCGGCTTGTACGACCGAAGGCGCGCCTCGTGCGCCTTCGCCAGCTTCTTCGCCCGCTCGCGGATGAGGTCGATCCGCTTCAAGCTGTCCAGAGCCGTGAACGCCTCGCCCCCCATCTCTGCCCGGAGCTGGTCCACTGCCTCGCCCCGCAGGTGGACCTCGTACCCGCTGAGCCCGCGACCGGCGTTCTCGGCCCGCTTCCGCCAAGCCTGCCCGTTCCAGCTCATCGCCCCTCCTCCCGAACCGCATCGCCCGTCTCATCTTGTCTGCTCATACCAGTTCCTATATCTTGTCTGCTCATACCAGTTCCTATATGCGAGAATCGTTCCGCTTTTCGATCCCTGTAAAATCAGCGACTTACATAGATTCGGCCTCCCTGAAACGAGGGGTTTCACCCCCGGCTTGAAGGGCGAATCCCCTCGGCCCTCAATCGTTCCAGACGGTGATCGACCGGTCCGTGGTTCGGTAGCACCAGCCGACCAAGTCGCCGTCGCCCGAGGGGATGCGCTCGCACCGAAGGAACGTCAGCGGTCCCTCCGGGAGGGCGACAACAATCACGGCTGGCCACTCGCCCGGGCTGAGCCCGAGCGTCGACGCCTCGGCGTCCCAGTCCCCGCTCTCGTTCCAGAACCTCATGGCCTCCGGCTCGATCTCTACTCGCGCTCTCATCCCAGCACCTCGTCGGCCTCGACGGCCGCAGCCATGTAGGCGGCCTCGACGTCCTCGAGCGCTTCGAGCACCCGGTCGGCCTCCGCTTGATCGACCCAGCCCCGCTTCGCGTGGCGCTTCACGGCCTCCGCGAGCCAGCCCGTGCGCTCCTGAACGGCCCTCAGGGCAGTTCGGACCATCTTTGCCTCGCCGTAGCTCATCTCGCCCTCCTCGCTCATCGTCCCTCCAGCTGCTGCCGGAGGTCCTCCATCAGCATCGCGGCCCGGAGCCGAAGCCCCTCCGCGGTCAACTCCGCTCCCTTGTTGTCGAGGACCACGAGACCCATACGCACCAGCGCGCGGCCCGCGGTCCGACACTCATGAAGGGTCAGCTCTGCCCCGCGGCCGAGCCCGACCATGCTGAAGACCCGCCTCTGCGCTCCCGACAACCCGTAGATGCTCATCACGCCTCCTCGGCCAACTGCGCCAACGCCAACAGGGGCAGCGTCCTCACGACGACCCAAGTGCGGCACGTCATGTTTTTCGGCCACTCGCCCGTCCGGGCGTAGTACCGAACCGCGCCCACGGCCTCGTCGATCGCGAGTCCGCACTGGTCCGCGGGAAGCCCCGCTTCCTCGATCCTTCGGACAGCCACCGTTCTCGTCATCATCACGCGACCTCCCACCCGTCGGCCTGCGCGGCTTCGACGGCCTCGGTCTCGGTTTCCCAAGAGTGAACATTTTCCTGCTCGCCCCAGCCGTTTCGGACAACTCGCTCGGAGGAGACGACGACCGCGTTCCCGCAGACGACGTTCCATTCGCCCTGGGCGACTTCAACGACCCTCGCCGTCCGCCCTTCTCTCGTCATCGTCGTCATCTCCATGTCCTCCTGACCCTACCCTAATGCGAGATCCGTTCCGCTTTTCACCGTTCTGTAGATTCAACGACTTACGACTATTTCGGCCGAATTCTCGCGGGGAAACTCCCCCGAAACAGGGTTCCTATCGGGGGGATTTCACCCCCCAGCGGGCACAGCAAACACACGGCTTACGGCCGCGGCCTACTCTTTCGGGGTGGGTTTCCCCCCTTTTGCATCCAGCCTGGAGGACCTTCGGGAAGGCCCCCGGGGGTCCTGGACCCCAGCCCGGTGGAGCTGGACCCAAGGCCGGGAACGGCCGGAACGTTACCTCGCTTCCGGGCCGGCCCCGACGATTTCGGCCGCTCGCTCGAGGAGGTCCGCCACCTCGGCCAGGTCCCCTACCGCGGCCCAGTTGATGCGGCCTTCGGGAGCCCTCCGGCCGACGCTCTTCCGCAACGTGAAGAGCAGCCCGTTGATCACTCGCTCGTTTCTACGGAATGCCTCGGTCGCCGTCTCCATCCCCCTGCCGTCTGCTTTCATGCTTCCTCCTTGGTTTCCGGCTCGCCGCAGGCCGGGTCGTGGTCCGCTGCTTCCAGGCGTGGATCGCCGTCGTGCGCCCGGAGGTCCGTAAGACCGCAGGTGCAGGTCTCGGCCGTCGGCGCCCCGCTTTCGGGCAGCCCCTCCATGGCCGGATGGTGCCAAGCCCAGTCCTGGATCGCGACCGTCGCAAAACGCCTGACCTCCTCCGACTTCGACCGGAGTGCCCCCTTGAGGTAGCCGCGCATCCAGTCAGCCGCGTGCGCCTTCTGGATCGTCAGCGTCTGGTGCTTTTGTAGCCTTTCGGTTGCCTCTTTCAATTCCATCGCTCCTCCTCGTCTGCGGCCGTGAAACCAGGTCATCCTCGGCCGATACTCTTTGACCGGATTCAAGGGCCCGCCGGCCCCATCCGGTAGCCGGCCGCAATTACGCGCAGCCTTCCATCGCCGGCGCTCGTGAACGTCGCCTCCGTGGCGGTGAAGTAGATCACCGCGGCATCGACAGCGCCCCGGTCGGCCTCGTCGATGATGGCGTCGATCGGCGCCCGCCAATCGCCGTCCGTCCGCACCTTGTTGAAAGCCTCGTCGAGCTGCTCCAGCGTGAACCCGTAGCGCTTCTCCAGCTCGGCCGCAAAAGCGTCGTTATCGTTCATCCGCTCCTCCTCCCTCTTTGATGGCACCAGCGATGAGGTCCAGGCAGGCCCGCATCCCGCCGATCCGAAGCGTCCGACTCATGTAGCGCGCGACGCGCGTGATGTCCTCCGGCCCCGGCTCCGGGCCGAGCCAGCCCCGGATCGTCTCCATCGCCGACGGGGTGCTGTACTGCGCTTCCGTGTAGGTCCTCCGCGTAGCAGTTCGAGCAGCCTTGGCCGACCTACCGCTCATGCCCGCGCTCCCGTGAAAAAAGTGTCGCACCAGCAGCCGTCGACCGCCGGGCACTGCCCGGAGTGGGGGGGATGGCCGCAGCGGCAGACCT
>JBOGJN010000252.1:0-1008 GCA_050745445.1 Thermoanaerobaculia bacterium | reverse complement strand
CGAGGCGGGGCGCGGAGCGCGTCTCTACCTGTGGGACCTCTCCGGCGGAAAGCCGCGCGCCTTCACGCCCGAGGGATACCGGACTTTCGCAAGGACTGTCTCGCCCGACGGCAAGCTCGTCGCGGCGCGCGGCCCGGACCAGAGGCTCTATCTCTACCCGATCGCGGGAGGCGAGCCGGCGCCGCTGCCCGGTCTGACCGCGGATGACACCCCGGTCGGCTGGTTCGCCGACGGCCGCTCCCTCTATGTCATTCGCCGCAGGGAGCTGCCGGCGAAGGTTTACCGCATGGATGTCGCGACCGGGCTCAAGGAGCTGTGGCGAGAGCTGATGCCTTCCGATTCCGCCGGGGTGACCAACATTTCTCCCCCCCTTCTGGCGTCAGACGGCAAGTCCTACGCCTACTCCTACGTCCGCACGCTCTCCGACCTCTACCTGGTCGAGGGGCTGAAATGAGCGCAGTGGGATTTCCGAGCCGCAGCCAAGCAGTTTTACCGGGCTCTGAGCCCGGTCTCTACTGCTTCTCGTACACGGCAGTGTTGTTCACGGTTTCGCCCTTCGCGTTCTTGCCGGTCTGGGAGCCCGTGAGGGTCTTGCCATCCTTGGACACGGCCACCTTTGCTGTGACGGTGACCTTTCCGCCCTTCTTCCAGACGTTCTCATAGCTGTTGTCGTCTATCTTCTTCGGTGCACACATGTCGGCATTCGGGTTCCCCTCAAAGGGGACCTCCTTGCCGTCGAACTTCGAGGAGTACCCACCGTGGGTCGCCTTGCCTTCGGCGTCGACCCCGTCATGTGTGAGCCTGATTCCCCCCTGCGAAGCCTCGAACTTCAGTGTCTCGCTCTTCGGCGCGGGCCCCGGGCTGAACTTCGACTTTTCGATGTTGAGCTTCCATGTGCCCAGCCAGTTGTCGGCGGCGAGGACCACGGAGCCCGAAAAGAGCATCACCGAACACACCGCGACGGAACACGCGAGCAGACCTTTGCGCATGATCACTCCTCCTTCAAGG
>JBOGJN010000251.1:0-1098 GCA_050745445.1 Thermoanaerobaculia bacterium | reverse complement strand
TTCCGTCGAGCGGTCGTAACGCACGTCGAGCCGCACTGCCAGCCCGGGCAGCCGCAGAGACGTACGGTCGAGGTATCGAAAGACGCCGAAAAAGCCACCGCCGAAGAGATACTGGGGCGAGACCGTGACCGAGCGCAGCACCTGCGGCTGGCCCGTCCGCGAACCGTCGCGGTCATCCATGTAGTCCAGGCGCACGGTCAAACCGACATGGTCTCCGAACCGGTGATGCGTGAAGGCCATCCCGGCGTACCAGGCGGCCGTCCCGCCGACCGGCGACGAATGCGGTTCCTGGCCGGCGACGAGCTCGCCCCCGAGTGCCCACTTCGCCGCGGGCTGGAAAAGCAGGGTCAGAACGCCGGTCGTGCGCGGGTCGTCCGTGCTGTTGTCCTTCTCGGCGCCCTGGATCACGCCGAGACCGACATGCGCCTCGAGCGAAGGATTCCAGAGGCCGTAGAAGGCGACGGTCTTCGCCTTGTTGTTGTCGTGGTCAACGTCCCAGCCGTTTCCGACGATGGCCCAGCCCTCGAAGTGCTCCGAGAAGGACTCGTGGATCTGAATCCCGGCAAACTTGACGGGGCGGGCAAACTGAAACAGGAATGAACTCGTCGCCTGAAAATTCAGCGGCGCGTCGTCGCGCTCGATCGCCAGCGGCGAATCGAACTTGCCGAACGTGATCTGGAGGCCGCTCTGGGCCGACGGCACCCAGGTCAGCTGCAGGTTGTCGATGTCGGTCGAGACGTCGGCGCTTGCGCCCTCGTCCGCGAGAAAGGGAGAAGCGCCTTCGCGCGAAACCGTGAGTTGCGCAAAAACGGAGACCCGATCCGAGATGACCTTGGAGAACGCGACGGCCAACGCCGAAGGCTCAAAGGAGTTCTTGTCGGTGTTGAAGTTGTATGCGTAAGACCCCACACCAAAACCGCTGATCGAGAGGGCTCGGGACGGTTCTTCCCCAAAAAGCGAAAGCGACGCCCCGGTCGAGAGGGCGTCGGGCGTCACCGGCTTCTCTGTCTGAGCGATCAGCGCCGCCCCGCGTGGCGCGAGCAGGGAAAAAAGGACAAGGGCTCGGAGAGCCCGAAAGGGTTTCACGAAGACCTCCTC
>JBOGJN010000250.1:0-6704 GCA_050745445.1 Thermoanaerobaculia bacterium | reverse complement strand
GCTATCGCTGCCCCTTGCAGCTCACCTACCCCTCCTGCGGTGTGGCCTGCGCCACGGACATCGAGGAGCTCATCCGCACGACGACGACCGGCCGCATCGCCGGGTTCCTCGCCGAGCCGATCCTGGGTGTGGGAGGCTTCATCACGCCGCCGCCGGAGTACTTCGAGATCGCCGTCTCCATCATCAAGAAGTACGGCGGCGTCTTCATCTGCGACGAGGTGCAGACGGGCTTTGGCCGCACGGGCGGCACGATGTGGGGCATCGAGCACTGGGGTATTACGCCCGACATCATGACGATGGCCAAGGGGATCGCCAACGGCCTGCCGCTCGGCGTCACGATCGCCACACCCGAGATCGCGGCGTCCTTGAAGTCCCTCACGATCTCCACCTTCGGCGGCAACCCGGTTTCCTGCGCCGCGGCCAACGCCACGATCGCGTTCATCGAGGAGGAAAAGCTCCCGCAGAACGCCGAGCGCATGGGGAAGCTGCTGCGGGAAGGCCTCGAGGACATCCAGCGCCGCTTTCCGAAGAACGTCGGTGACGTGCGCGGTATGGGCCTGATGCAGGGTGTCGAGCTTGTCGTGGACGAGACGGCCGGCAACCGTACGCCCGAAAAGGCTCTGACCAACAAGGTCTTCGAGGAATCCAAGAAGCGCGGCTTGCTCATCGGCAAGGGCGGCCTTGATGGCAACTGCTTCCGGATCGCGCCGGCCCTCACCGTCACCGAGCCCGACATCCGCGAGGCCCTCGAGATCCTGCGCGAATCCTTCGCCGCCGCCGGAGCAAGGTAGGGTTGGACCGACGGTTTTCGATGTTCGAAGTGCCTGACAGAGGAGCCCGCGAAATCGCACGCTGGGGAATGCGTTATCATCAGAGGTGAGAAGAGACACAGATGTCGAAAGCAGCCGCCCGGAAGGGCAAGACCAGCAAGAAGAGCTCGGCGAAGAGCGGTCGGATCTCGCTCTCGATACGACGTCCGCGGTCGAGGGGCGAAGACCGCATCGACGGCGAAGCCGCTCTGAAAGCTCTGAGGGAATCTGCCGAGCGGATCCCTTACGAAAAGGCTCGACGCGACCTAGGTCTCTGATTGGCCTATCGGCTGGTTATCACCGGGGCCGCCCGGAAGGACCTCGACCAGCTCCCCAAAGAAGTTCTCCAACGCGCCGACCCGAAGATTCTTGCCTTGGCTGAAAACCCCCGACCGTTCGGATCGGAGAAGCTCCAAGGTTTCGAGGGACTCTACCGAGCCCGAGTCGGAAAGTACCGAATCATCTACGAGATCGACAAGTCTGCCTCGACCGTCACCGTCGCGAAGGTCGAACACCGCAAGAGCGCCTACAGGAAGCGCTAGAAACTCGCGCTTGAAGCCGAGCGCCTGTGTTTCGCTCGATGCTGCCAGCGCCTCATCCAGCGTCATCCGGTAATCGTCCTGCGACCGCGGAGCGGGTCGCACGGTAATCCGCCCCACTCGCTCGACCCAGCGCCGGACCTTTCAGTTGAGATTGAGCCCATGTGCGAGGCATCCAAGCTTCGCTTTAAAGCGCGCCTCCCGCTCAACAACGTTTTCGCGACTCATCGACTTCGGAACGATCTGCAGAACCGAAAACCGGAACGCTTTTGGGTATGCGCTGTCCGAGGCAACCAAGGACCTCAACAACTCATTGTTGCCGTGCCCCGTCTTCGCGTACTCACGCCAGCGGCCCCATATTCCGTCGGCGCCGGTCGCGCTGCCGACGTACAGCTTCCCCGTGGTCGCCGCGAGGATTAGGTAGACCCCGGCGACCGCCGACAGGCGGGACCGCCATTCGCGATGCGCTTCCTCATTCCGGTACAGGTCCAGCAGCTGGTCGTAGGTGAGGTCAAATTCGAGGTAATCGCGGAATGGAGGTAGCTTCCGACCGGGCGCGGTGATCTCGAGGACAGTCTTGTTGGCCAAACGCTGGTTCCAAGCGAGTGCGCCCCGACCCCACTCGATGATCACTCGATGTTCGAGATGCTCGAAGCCCGAAAGGCGCTCCAACCGATAAAAGAACTTCGTGTCTCTTCGCCACTCCAGTTCCCAGGGGCTGTCTGTGACCGGTGGTTCATCAGAAGGGTTGCGCCAACCCTGCTTTCGGAAGACTCCGTAAAGACAAGCTCGGGTGCCTTCTAACCCGTAGAGCGAGACAACCTGTTCCGCGGGGTGGAAGACCGGCTTGGACTGGTAAGCCTGGTAGGTCTCAAAGAGATTCTGGGCCAGCAGTTGAGCCACTGGGTACTTGCTGTGTTGGTGGCGCACGATTCGGTCGCCCGGGCCGGCCTTGAAGCCAGCCAGGCCGAGTAGGTCGAGAAGGCCAAGTTCCTTCAAGACGCTGACCTAAGCGCCGGTTGGGATGGGTCGCTCAGTGCTAACCACCTTCTGCCACCACTTCTCCGACGTCATTTTGAACGGTTCCAGCAACTCCAAGAGGCGTTTGCTAGGTTTTGAGGTCGTATACCCGCCCGTGGACCATGATGGGGTCTTCGTCCACCCCATCGTGGCGGCGACCGCAATCGCTTCCTGGTACGTGAGCGCGTACGTAACCGCCAGTTTCGGGTCGTTCAGGTTCCAGACGTAGGCCAGAATCAGATCCGAAATCTTGGTGTACTTCTGGAAAAGGCCGAACGCCTGAGTGCTGGCGGCTTTCATCTGAATCGGTTTCGCCACGAATCTCTCGACCTGGCGCCCGAGATCTGCGTACGCGATGAGGTCTATCCCTCGATCGCGTGCGGGAAATGCTACCTCTAAGCCGCTGCGAAGCAATTCGTCCGACAGGCGGTGGCGGCCAAGGAGTTCGATCACCTGCGTATCAAGCATGTGTCCTCGCAGGTCAGGCCTGGTCGCTATGTCGTGGCGAGGAGCCCGGTTGGGCAGTTTCTTCGATAGGGACGAGCGTGATCTCGCCGCCCTCACGCCGAACGATTACGAGCTGCCCGACCGAGAGCTTTGCGAACGGCAAGAACCGGTCGATCAGGGTGCCGTCTGAGCAACGAACCACGACTTGGCCCCAGTCGCTTCCAGGTATCGCGAATGTCTCGAGCACGACACCAAATACAGGCGGAACGCCTCCCGAGCCGGTCTTGAGGCGCCCTCGAAGGGTCCTGCCCGTCGAGTCGTCGTCAAAGCAACCATGCTTGTCCCAAGGAGGGCCAAGCTCATCGAACCAGACGCTACCGCCGTTGTGTCTCACGAAGAACACAGGAGCACCGCATTCGGGGCAGGACGTCGGTCTGCAATAATCATCGTCGCGAAACTGCCACGAAGACCGGACGTAGCTCCAGCCACCTCCGCCGGTGTCCCCGCCGAAGCCACAGTCGCAGTCATCCGAATGGTTCCATGCATTGCACATGCGAGTCTTGCGTCAGGGGATGTCGGGTCCATCGTAACGCCTCTCCGGAGCGGGTGTGTCGTGGCTGGTCACGTAGCAATCCGTCAGGCAAGCTGAGCCGCGGGTCGCCCGCGTCCGAGAGGGTTTTCGACACCCGGCGAGGCGATGCAAGCGGGCCTCTGAATGGCACTCGGGAGGTCGGCCATACCCCCTCTTGGTGTCGGGGGCAGCCTAGACTCACGCTTCGAAATCTTTCCTGGAGCAGAGTCGGGCTTGGAAAGCGGGGATGCAACAGCCGACGACGACGTACTCAGCCTGGGAGGCGTACGACGCGGCAAGCGGATTTCAGAAGGCGGGATTGAGAGACATCGCTTCCCTTCCAGGCTGCGTATTCGAGCACCCCAGAGCGTCTCGAGACGCTTTTCGGGTGTCGTTCCCGGGGTCAGCCGTGAAATCGCGCATTATTGGGCGCTGCGGTCCAACCCGTCCCGACAAGACGCGGCGACTACCGAGCGGCGAGGGCGCGGAGCAGTTCCTCGGCCAACGCGGCGCATGAAGCCCTGATGGTGTCCTCCGGCTCAAGCCCCGCCGCTGCGCGGGCGGCGAATGTGGAGCCGGCTGCCCCCGGGCGCGCGAAGAGTCGTTCGAGGTGCTGCAGCGCCTCGCTCGTGACCTCCGTGGAGCGCGGGTCTTGACGGAGACCCCGCAGGTGCTGCGCGATGACCTGCGTGGAAACACCACGTAGGAGCCTCAGGATGTCGAGGGCGTCTTTGTCTTTGACCCGGCTGGGGTCCTCGACCCGCTCCGCAAGCTTGTGGAGCTTACTGACGAGCAGCGCAGCTGGGCCGGCGACGAGAATCCTAAATCGCCGTCCGCCTTCGTCAAACGAGGCGATCTCCTGCGTTTCCCGGTCTACCAAGGCTCCTTCGAGGCCGCGCGCCTTGCGCGCAGCACGGTTGCCGTGGGGCCCGAGCCTCACCCCACGCCTGCCGGCGCCAGCGACAGCTTCTGGGACCATGAGGTCCACACGGGCATCGTCCTTTAGCCACTGCCCTGGTTGATCACCCGATGCGAAACCTGCCGCCCGAAGTACGTCACCGAGGATTGGATCGTCGGCAAGACCGCCCGGGTCGATGATGAGATCGGCGTCTGTGGTGAAGGGTGCAACGGCGATGTCCGCTTCGCCCGTGTGCAGGTAGATCGCCTGAGCGCCGACAAGCACCAACGATGAGCGATGTGGGCCGAGCGCCTCGAGGGCGTCGAGCAATACCTCTCGCGCCTTGATGTAGAGCGGATCAGGCGCGCCAAGCATCGGTGTTCCTCTTCATCCACGCGATCAGCTCCTCGCCCTCCGACGGGCCTCGCCCGGGGCTTGTGAGGAGGTCCGCGGCGACCTGCGACAGGGCCGCATACCTGATGCCCTCCTCCACCCAGCTCCGTGCAAAGACCACCGGATCGAGGGGGCGGACAAGCGTCACGTTGCCGCCCGATTCAGCAGGGCGGAGCGCGAGAGCTTTGGCAGCGGGCTCCGGGTCATCGACGTAGACGGCGGCCAGGCGGGGCGACGCTACCGGCGCGCGCCGCACGGCTGCCAGTGAGCCAGTGACCACCGCACGCGCCTTGAGGTTCCTTAGCTTGGCTGGGAAAGAGGGGAGACCCCGAGGGTCGAGATACGTCGTGACGTCGTTCGACAAAAGAAACTGGTAGTCCTGAATCCAGCGCTGAAGCAACCCGGCCCAGTCGACCTCACGGATCTCGTCTCGCGGCCCGCGTTCGATCAGGGCCTCCCTCTCCAGCAGACTGACGACACGTGAGGCAGACGCCGGCGCCGTCTCCGCGATTTCAGCTAGTCTGCGCACGCCGTAGGGCGGGCGGACATCGCAGAGAGCCCGCACTACTCGGGCGGCTGCAGGACCCTTTAGTGATGCCAGCGGGCGCGGCTCCCGCCCGGGATCCTTCTGGGCACCCTCTGCCTCCACAAAGATTCCCGGCCGATCAACGACGACTCGCATGTTGCCTGAGGCGTCCGCATAGCTGGCCCCGGCCTCCCTGAGCAGCTGGCGAGTGCGAGGGCTGAGAAACTCTGCCGTGACGAGGGTGCCCCTGAGGCCCTGTTGGGATGAGGTTCGGAGCGTCTGCACGTCCTTGGGCTCCAGCTTCCTTCGCCGCAGCAGAGTGAGCCGGGCGGTCGTGCCATCCGGAGCTCGCAGGCTCACCGTAGACGCCTTGGGCGGAGTCTCAAGGCGCCAGGTCGGCGGGAGGCGTTTGGCCACGAGCCGGAGCGCCGTGCCCAATTCATTTGTTCCAGAAACGACACTGTTCCTCATAGCGTGGAACAGTCTAATTTATGGAACACTGCAAGTCAACACCTCTTGGTCGGCCGCAGCGGGCGCCGTGTGCGGAAACCCAAACGTGCTTTCTGAGCTCTTGGGAATTGCCTTCGTACGTGGTGCATTCCAACGCCGAAGTCCCTGGCCTGCCTTAAGATACGTACCCATCTCCAGAATGGCAGCCGTCGGAAAGAACGTTCCGCGCAAGGAAGGGGTCGCCAAAGTCACCGGCGCGGCTCTCTACGTCGACGACCTGACGTTTCCCGGCATGCTGTACGGGGCGACCGTGCGCTCGACGATCTCGAGGGGCGAGATCCTCGCCATCCGCTACGCCTTCGACACGGCGGGCTTCACGATCGCCGACCACCGCGACATCCCGGGCAAGAACGTCGTCGCGCTGATCGAGGACGACCAGCCGTGCCTCGCCGCGCGCGAGGTCCGGCATTTTGCCGAGCCCATCGTGCTGCTGGCTCACGAGGACCGCGAGAAGCTGCTGTCGGCCCTCGTCGAGATCGACTACGCCGAGTCGCCGCCGGTCTTCGACCCGGCCGCCTCGCCGAAGACCTTCAAGGCGATCACGATCGAGAAGGGGGACCTGACGCGCGGCTTCTCGCAAGCCAACCTCGTCGTCGAGGGCGAGTACCGCACGGGACTCCAGGAGCAGCTCTATATCGAGTGTAACGGCGTCATCGCCGTGCCGGAAAACGGCGGCGTCACCGTCTACGGCTCGATGCAGTGCCCCTACTACGTCCACAAGGCCCTGACGGTCCTGCTCGCCCTTCCCGCCGAAAAGGTTCGCGTCGTCCAGACGGAGACCGGAGGCGGCTTCGGCGGCAAGGAGGAATACCCGTCGATCATCGCGGGGCACGCGAGCCTGCTTGCCCTGAAGGCGAAGCGGCCGGTCAAGATCGTCTACGACCGCGTCGAGGACATGCTCGCGACGACCAAGCGCCACCCCTCGATCGTCCGGCACAGGACCGGCGTCACGCGCGGCGGGCGCCTCACGGCGATCGACATCGACGTGCTG
>JBOGJN010000249.1:0-5075 GCA_050745445.1 Thermoanaerobaculia bacterium | reverse complement strand
CAGAGCGAGTGTCCGGCGCCCGAAGCGGCCGTAGGTCTTCGAAACGGTCTGGACGCTGATCATTGGGATTCGGAGAATACCCGGGAAACGGGAAACGGGAAACGGGAAACGAGGACTCCTGGATCGTTCCGATTTCCGGTTTCCGACGCGGCGCGGGAATACATGTTAGATTCACGCGTTTTTTGTAGCTCGGATTATTCATGGTCACCCGGCCGAGACCGCGACAATTGGATACGCCGAAAAGGGCTATTCGGTGAAGAACGTCTGTGTGCGAGGGACACCTTGTCCGCGACAGAGATTTTTCGCCGAGGCAAGGAAGCGTGACGACGGCGATGCCGGAGGGCATCGGCGAGGAGCGCTGACGACGTATTCGGCGGAAAAGATCGGAGCGGCGGCCGGAGTCGATCATGAATAATGCGAGCTAGAGATCGCATGATCGAAGTTCAGAACCTGACAAAGCGGTACCCGACCCAGGTCGCCGTCGCGGACGTGACGTTCTCCGTGCGGGAAGGCGAGATCGTGGGCTTTCTGGGCCCCAACGGCGCTGGCAAGACCACCACGATGCGGGTGCTGACGGGATTCTTGCCTCCCTCCGAGGGGTCCGCGCGGATCGCGGGATACGACATCGTGACGCAGTCGAAGCAGGCCCGGGCGAGCCTCGGGTATCTGCCGGAGTCGGTGGCTCTGTACCCGGAAATGCGCGTGCGGGAGTTCCTCGCCTACCGCGCGCGGCTGGAAGGGGTCTCGGGCGCGGCCGTGAAGCGGCGGGTCGAGGAGGCCGTGGGCCAGTGTCTGTTGGAAGAAGTCGCGAACCGGAAAGTTGAAAACCTCTCGAAGGGATACAGACAGCGCGCGGCGCTGGCGGGAGCGCTGGTGCACCAGCCGCCCGTCCTGATCCTGGATGAGCCCACCATCGGGCTCGACCCGATGCAGATCATCAAGATCCGCGAGATGATCCGCGCTCTCGGACGGGAGCGGGCCGTCTTGCTCTCGACGCACATCCTGCCGGAGGTGGATGCGGTCTGCGACCGGATGCTCATCATCGATCGCGGCCGGATCGTGGCGGAGGGAACTCCCGGGGAGCTGCGGGCGAAGCTCGCGGGAAAGGTCATCGTGCGCGCCGCCTTCAAGGGGACCGTGCCGGCCAGCGAAGCCCTGGAGCGCGTGGCCGGAGCGCTGTCCGTGGAGGTAGAAGGCGATCCGGGCGAGACGCGGGCGCGGATCGAGTGTGCCCCGGAGTCTGACCCGCGGGAGGAGATCTTCCGGCTCGCGGTCGCGCGTGGCTGGGTTCTGCGCGAGCTTGTGCGCGAGGCCGTTTCGCTCGAAGACGTCTTCGTGCGTTTGACCCGGCACGACTCGGCCTCTGCCGACGCCATGGCGGAGGGGTCGGCGTCCGCTGCGGCGGCCGCGGGCGGGGAGGCGGCTTCATGAGGAAGTTTCTAGCGATCGTCGGCCGCGAGTGGCGGGCTTATTTCTTTTCGCCGCTTGGTTACGTGATCGCCGCCGCCTTTCTCTTTTTGAACGGGATGATTTTCTGGAGAGTCCTGGCGTTTCTTTCCGTGCCGGGCGCCCCGCGGGAAAGGGCGCTGCCGCTGCTCTTCACCAACACCTACTTTTGGGTCTTCTTCCTCTTCGTCGTGCCCGTGATCGCGATGCGGCTCTTTGCCGAAGAGCGCAAGAGCGGCACGATCGAGATCCTCCTGACATCCCCTGTCTCGGAAGGGGAGGCGGTCCTCGGCAAGTTCGTCGGGGCCCTGGGTTTCTTCCTGACACTCTGGGCCCCCACGCTTCTCTTCGTCTGGATCCTGCGCTCCCAGACGCCGGTCGATCTGGGACCCGTGGCCGCCGCCTATCTCGGCATCATCCTTCTGGGCGCCTACTTCCTGTCGGTCGGCATGTTCGCCTCGACCCTCACCAAGAATCAGATCGTCGCCGCGATCCTGGCCTTCGGGATGCTCATTCCGATCTTCTCGGCCGGGCTCTTCGAGTCCGGTTTCGACCCGGGCAGGCAGAGCCTCATCAACTACCTGAACCTCTGGGACCACATGGACGAGTTCGCGCGCGGTGTTGTGGACACCCGGCGGGTTCTCTATTACCTCTCGGCGACGGGCTTCTTCCTGCTGCTCTCGACGCTCTCGGTGGCGGCGAAAAAGGAGACGCCATGAGCAGCGCCCGGACCGTGCGCGCCGGAACGACAGCTCTTGCGGCGTTCCTCGCGGCGGCGCTTCTCCTGGGCGTGAACTACCTCTCCTCCCGGCACTACATCCGTGGGGACTGGACGAAGACGCGGATCTTTTCTCTTTCGGAAACGACGAAAAAGATCGTTCGGGGCCTGGCGCAGCCGGTCCGCATCACGGTCTTCATGACGCGTGGGTCGCGCCTTTACACGTCGGTCAACGAGCTTGTGAACCGCTACCGCGCGATTTCGGGAAAACTCGAGGTGGAGTTCGTGGACCCGGAGCGGCAGGTGGCCCGCGCGGAGGTGCTCGTGCGCGATTTCGGCTTCCGCCAGAACACGGTGCTCTTCCGCTGCGGCGAGAAGAAGAAGTACGTCGAGGAGGACAAGCTCGCCGACTACGACTATGCGGGGATGGGTGCGATGGGCGGCGGCCAGCCGGAGATCAAGGCGTTCAAGGGGGAAGAGGCGTTCACCTCGGCCATCCGGGAAGTGACCGAGAACCGGGTGACCCGGATCTACTTCTCCTCGGGGCATGGTGAGCCGGCGCTCGACTCGCAAGAACGGCACGGCGGATTCGCGCTGGCCAAGCTGTTGTTGGAGCGTGAGAACCTCACCGTCGCCTCCTGGGACTCGCTCGGCAAGGGATCCGTTCCGTCAGACGCCAGCGTGATCGTCGTGGCGGGGCCCAAGACCGCGCTTCTGGAGCCCGAGGCCTCGGCTCTGGAAAAGTACCGGGCGGGCGGGGGCCGCGCGCTGGTCATGCTCGACCCCGTCCTGCCCACGCGCGGCGCGCCGGCGAGCGATCTTGGCCTCGGGCCTTTGCTCGCAAATTACGGCGTGAAGCTGGGCAACGACATCGTGATCGATCCCGCCAACGCGATCCCCCTCGTCGGGCCCGAGACCGTGTTCGCCAACCACTATGGCACGCAAGAGATCGTCCGCTCCCTTTCGGAGGAGAAGCTTCCCGTCCTCTTCCCGCTCGCCCGCTCCGTCTCCAAGACGGAGAAGACCCCCGCGGGATTTGTGGCGACGACGCTCGTTGAAACCACGCCGGACGGATGGGGGGAAACTGACCTCAATCAGCTCGACGACGTCAAGAAGGACGCCAAGGACAATCAGGGCCCCGTTACGATCGCGTTCGCGGTCGAGCCCTCCGCCGAGCCGAGAGAGAAGAAGCCGGAGGATAAGCCGGCCCGCCTCGTCGTCCTCGGCAACTCGCGTTTTGCCACCAACGGTTCGATCGGCAACGCCGGTAATGCCAACCTGTTCTTGAACGCGATCCACTGGCTGGCCGGCGAAGAGAAGCTCATCGGCATCGCCCCGAAGACGCCGGAACAGGCCTCGCTCTCTCTGACACAGTCGCAGCTAAACCGCCTGGGCCTGCTGGCGATGGGGGGCATGCCGCTGTTTGCCGTGGTTCTGGGAGTGTGGGTCTGGTATCGCCGGCGGGATTGAGAAGTTGCCAATTTTCAGTTGTCAGTTATCGGTCTCCAGCGTTCAGTCGTCGAGCTCCAAACTGATAACTGATAACTGATAACTTGAACTGAGATGTCTCCGCGCAAGCTCCTCTTCCTGACCGTCAGCGTCCTCTTGCTCTTCGGCTTCATCCTTCTCTTCGAGCGCAAGATGCCGACCACAGAGGAACGCGAGCAGAAGGGAAACCTCATCTGGGAGCTGCCGCAGGACTCGATCGAGTCGTTGGAGCTTTCTCACTCGGGCTCTGTCGTGGAGTTGACGAAGGGGGAGAAGAACGCCTGGAGGCTCACCAAACCGGAGGCGTACCCGGCCGACACGATCGCAGTCTCCGACCTGGTCTCGCAGCTGGCGAGCCTCAAGCGGTCCGGGGGCGACTCCGGGGACGCCAGGCCCGAGGACTATGGGTTCCAGACGCCGTCGGCGAAGGCCACGATTGTCTGGAAGGAGCAGTCCAAGGCCGGCAAGAAGCTCTCGCGCACGCTCGAGCTGGGTGTCGAGATTCCTGGAACCGACGCGACCGCGGCGCGGGTGGCGGGCAAGAACGCGGTCGTCTTCGTGTCGACGAGCCTGGCGAACGCGGTGAAGAAGAGCGCCAATGACTTCAAGAGCAAAGACGTTTTTGGAGGGTCCGCCCTGGACGTCGAGCGGCTCGAGGTCGAGAGAGGCCGCGGCCGGCTCTCGCTCGTCAAGAAAAACTCTGTTTGGTGGCTCCAACAGCCGTTCTCGGATCTGGCCGACGGCGACTTCGTCGGGCGGCTCATCGGGGAGCTGACCGGTCTTCGCGTGCTGGAGTTTCTGGGCCCGGCGGATCAGGAGAACCTGGCCGGTCTGGGGCTTGCGCCACCCCTCTATCGGGTCGCGCTGTCCGATGCGAAGGGACCCGGCACCACGGTGGATTTCGGGTCGACCCGCTCCGATGGAAACTCCCTCGATGCCCGCCGCGAGACACAGGTCTTCGCCGTCTCCAACACCGCTCTGGAGGACCTCTCCAAGGAAGCCGTGGCGTTTCGCGAGCCCCGCCTCGTGCGTTTCGAGCGGCTTTCGGTGGCGGAACTGGAAGGGACCTTCCCTCGAAATCTTTTCGCCCTCACGCGCCAGGAGGGGGGGTGGAACCTGCGTGGAGGAGGGCCGCTCCTCGCCTCGACTGCCGACGACCTGGTGACGACGCTTCTGGATCTGAAGAGCCGGTCGTTCCAGGAGGAGTCGGAGGCAAGAGCTCTCGCCGCCCGCGAGCCCGCGGCCACCGTTACCGCAAAGCTCTCCGAAGGGGAGCCCTGGACATTGCGGTTCTACCCGCGGCGAGGCGAGACGCAGGCCACGGTGAGCGGCCGTCCCGGCGCCTTTCTGCTGTCCGGCGACGCGGTCTCCAATCTCGAGGCGGCTTTCCGCAAGGCCGCCTCCGCCGCGGTGCCCACGCCTG
>JBOGJN010000248.1:0-4979 GCA_050745445.1 Thermoanaerobaculia bacterium | reverse complement strand
CTCTCGCGCCTCGGCTACGAGGTGGTGCTTCTGTGCGCCAGGCCCAGGCTCCCCGGGCGGCGCCGCGAAGACGGGCGCGACGCGCCGGACGGCATCCCGGTCCGGTTTCTCTCGCCGCGACCCCTGCCGGAGTGGGAAGATCCCCTCACCACGATTCTGCGAAAAGCGTCGTACCTGCGACCTGGCGAATGCAGGCATCCGTTCGGCTGGTGGCTCCGCTTCTACGCTCCCGAGCAGCGCCTGCCGGCGCTCCTGGGGGACATCGGGCCATCGGCCGTCGTGCTCCGATCGCTCTTTCTCCAATACCTTCTGGTGATTCGAAGGGTTGTGTCCTGCCCCGTTGTCGTGGACTGCCACGACGACGACGTTCACCTGGCGTGGGAGATGGTCAGGACGGTGCCCCTGTGGAGAAAGGCCGGGCCCATGGCGAACTTCGTAGGCGTGAGACGGGTTGTGAAGTCTCTCCTGCCTCTGGCAGACGAGGTCTGGACGGTGTCGGACGAAGACGCCGGCCGTCTGAGGCAATTCGCTGGCGGTCGCCCCGTCCTCACCGTGCCCAGTGGAGTGGACGAGGGTGAACTGGCCCCAAGCGCTGCCCCGGGCCGAGACGGCATCTGCGCCGTCGTGGGGAACTTCGACTACGGCCCGAACCTGAATGGGGCCCGCTGGTTTGTCTCCAAGGTCTGGGGACTCGTCCGCCGGCAACTTCCCTCCGCTGAACTCTGGCTCGTTGGGAGTGATGCGAAGGACGCGCTGACAGAGCTTTGCGAATCTCATCCGGGTGTCCGGGCGCTGGGGCGCGTACCGGATCTCACGCCGGTGTACCGGGACGCGGGAGTCATGGTCGTACCTCTTATTGAGGGAGGGGGAACCAGGTTAAAGGTGGTGGAAGCGTGGAAGAACGGCAAGGCGGTCGCCGGGACGACGAAGGGGCTCGAAGGGCTTGCCGCCCCGCCCGATGCCGCGGCAATCGCAGACGACCCTGCCCGGCTTGCCAATGCGATCGCCGCGCTCCTTCGGGACGTGGAGGCACGGCGGGTTCTCGGGGCACGGGGCCTAGCTTTCGTGTCCTCGCGGTACGCTTGGCGGGTTATCGCCTCAGCTCTTCGGGATTCTTCCATCGTGGGACGGCTGCAGCAGTGAGGGGGACGGCGCGTTCGAAGAGGATGGCGTGAGTCTCCTGACTTCTATGGCCGCCGACTTCGGCTTCTTCCGCAAGTGCTGCGACGGCCGGGCGGACGTCGCGCTTTTCAGTTACGGGCTTTATCCGGTGCTCGTCTATCGCTTTGGGCGCGCTGTCAGCGGCATTCGGTCCTCCGCCGTCCGGTGGCCGTTGCTGTTCCTTTATCATCTCCTCCGCGTCCCGACGGAATTGCTTTTTGGCATCTCGCTGGCGCGGACGGCGGAGATCGGAATACCCCTGATGATTCACCATCACGGGCAGATCTTCGTCGCGTCCGGATGCCGGATCGGAGCCCGCTGTCAAGTCTTCCAGGGCGTCACGATCGGAGAGAGCGGAGGGCGCCGGGCGGGCCGCCCGGCCATCGGTGACGACGTGATCATCGGGGCTGGAGCCAAGGTGCTGGGGCCGGTAGAGATCGGCAGCGGGGCCCGAATCGGTGCCAACGCCGTCGTCGTGGACAACGTGCCGGCGGGGACTACGGTGGTCGGGATCCCGGCTCGTCCGGCGGGGGAAGTGACCTGAAACTCCGTGCCCTGGTTGTCGGACCCTTCGGTCCCGGTCAGCTTCCCCAGAGTTATGCGAGAGCCTTCGAGCGGCTCGGCTGGGAGGTCTTTCGCTTCGACTCGGACCGTTCCTACTTTGAGGCGGCCCGTGGCGCCTCGAACCGCCTCGTCCGTCGGGCCCTTCGCAGCGTCTTGTGGGACCGTATGAACCGCAGCCTGTTCGAGGCGGCCCGGTGCGTCGGGCCGGGGCTTGTCTTGACCGTGAAGGGCACTTTCGTACATGCCGAGACGGTGCGCCGCGTGCGGCGGGAACTCGGCATCCCGTTCGTGAACTATTACGCCGACAACCCTTATTGCGGCGTGCCGCTCAACCCCCGGAAGTCCTCCGCGCAGCGGCGCGACCTTGTCCACGTGTTGAGGGAATACGACCGCGTGTGGATCTGGGAGGAGGGGATGGCAGAGCGCCTGCGAGTGGACGGCGTCGCCGCGACCTACCTCCCCTTCGGTGTCGACCCCGAGACCGCCGGAGCCCTGCCATTGGACTGCGAAGAGTGCGGCGTCCGCCACCGCGTCGTCTTCGTGGGGCAACACAGCGAAAAGCGGGAGGCCCACGTTGGCGCGGTCCGGAGGCACGTTGTCGCCCTGTGGGGAAGCCGCTGGAGACGTGCGGCCGACCGCTTCGCGGGCCGGCACAGGATGCATTCACAACCCGCGTTCGCACAGCGGTGCGCCGGCCTTTACCGGGGGGCGACGGCCGCGCTAAACATAGTGGACGACCTGAACATGCCCGGCCACAACATGCGAGCCTGGGAGATCCCGGCGGCCGGTGGGGTGATGCTTTCGACATATACGCCCGAGCAGGACGAGTTCTTTCCGGAAGGCGAGGCAGCCTTTTACTACCGCGACCCTGGGGAGATCGACGACGTGCTCTCGAGGCTCGAGGCGCAACCCTCGCTCGTGTCGCGCGTTCGCGACAAGGCGGAAGCCATTGCCCGGGAAAACACGTACGAACGGCGAGTGACCCAGATGCTCGAGGAGATCGTCCCGTGACAGGGGACCCGGACCGAGATGCGTATCCCTACAATCGCGCATGGCTTCAGTACGCTTGGCGGCGTTGGCTCGGGCCGACCTATGAGGGTGGAGCAGTTCTGGACGTGGGAAGCGGCATCGGCGTCAACGGTAGGATCCTTTCCCAGCTCGGAGTCTGGCACGTACTGGGCCTCGACCTGGACTGGGGTTGCCTGCAGACCTCACGGGGACGAGGCCTCGGCGTTTTTTCGGCCGACCTCTCCCGGGAACTGCCCTTGAGCGATGGAACTGTCGAACTCGCTCTGCTGATCCACGTCATCGAACATCTTCCCGACGGCGGGTTTCTCATGCGGGCCATCCATCGGGTCCTTCGCCCGGGGGGGCGGGTCGTCGTCGTGACCCCCGACTGGAAGAGCGCCTGGCGGGGCTTCTACGACGACCCAACGCACATTCGGCCGTACTCTCGCCAGAGCCTGGACGCGGTTCTCGCGGCCTCCGGTTTCCAGGTGGAGATGCGGCTGCGGCACAACGTGGGTTACTGGCTGGGACGCACGGGGCTCTGGCGGGCCCTGCCGCGCCTCTGCTTCACGGGCGATGCTCTGTTCGCGATCGCCCGCAAGCCGCGATGAAAACCGGAAAACAATCGTTGCATATCGTCCACCTGGCAAAATACTACCCCCCTTCTCCCGGCGGGATGGAAACGCATATAGCCTGCCTCGCGCGACAACTGACGCAGAAGGGAGCACGTGTCTCCGTCGTCTGCATCAACGACCGGGATGGTGTTTCCGGCGCAAGCGCTACCGGGTTTTTCGGCCCCACAGCGCCGAGCAGGGAGAATGATGCGGGGGTGGAGGTCCTGCGTGTGGGTCGATGGCTGTCGTTTGGTTCCGTCGACATGCCGAGAGGGCTGATGGCGTCGATCCGTGAAGCTTTGAGAAGCGAGCCGGATGTCGTTCATCTTCACACGCCGAATCCTGTCATGACCGTCGCGCTTCGGCGTGCGGGTGCCATGGTTCCACTGGTGATCACCCACCACAGCGACGTCATCCGTCAACGAACACTTCGGAAGGTGTTCGCTCCTTTGGAGCATTGGGTTTACCGACAAGCTGGGGCGATCATCACGACCAGCCCGGTGTACAGTTCGGGCTCGCAGCTACTGAAGGATTTCAAGGAGAAAGTCCGTTGCGTTCCGCTCGGGATCGATCTCGCGCCGTTCCTTGCGCCGTCCCCCGAAGCCGTTCTCGAAGAAGGGCGGATGCGGCGATCTCTCCCCGGTCCGATATGGCTCGTGGTGGGGCGACTCGTCTACTACAAGGGAGTCGAGGTGGCCATCAGAGCCCTCACTGGCCTCGCTGGCACCCTCATCATCGTGGGAACCGGGCCTCTGCGCGAGAAGCTATCGCGGCTTGCAGAAAAGGAAGGCCTCGCGGCGCGCGTCCGGTTCCTTGGCAATGTCACTCCGGCCACGCTGGCGGGAGCCTACCGGGCTGCAACGGCACTCCTGTTTCCCTCGTGCGCACGGAGCGAGGCGTTCGGGCTGGTGCAGGTTGAGGCGATGGCTTCTGGCTGCCCCGTGATCAACGCATCGATTGCCGGGAGCGGGGTGCCGTGGGTGAGCCGGGACGGAGACACCGGGTTGACCGTCCCGACCGACGATCCAATGGCGCTCGCCGAGGCGGCGAATCGCCTGCTCGCCGATCCCGCCCTGCGGGAGCGCCTGGGACAGCGGGGTCGTGCGAGGGCGCTCGCTGAATTCGAGGAAGGTCACATGGCTGACCTGACTCTGGCAGTTTATGAACAGATCGGGAGCAGGCGGAAGCCAGAGTAACCCTGGCTCGTGCGAACGATTGTCTCAAGGCTAGAAATGATTCGACTCCGCCATTCCATCACTTCTGATGATGTGATCTTCTTCGGTACGGTCGTCGTGTACGCGATCAGCTTTCTCGCGTTCTTCCCAGCGACATGGGCGATTGACGACGAATCCAACATCCTCTCGCTGGCCACGGCGTTATCGCGTGGGGAGATCTTCCTCGACAGGGCCGGCATCGACCTCGGTCGCGACCTCTCCTGGCATGGCCACCTGATCTCCAAGTTCTCGCCGTTTCACGCTGCGCTCCTCGTGCCGGCCACCCTCACGTCATGGAGACTGGCGTTCCTCTGGGGGCCCTTGTTCGTCATTCTGGGTGCTTTCGTCGTGAAGGCGATGCTGCGGGAACGCGGCCTGTCATCGGGATGGGTCGTTCTCTACTTCCTGTGTCCGGGGC
>JBOGJN010000247.1:0-2601 GCA_050745445.1 Thermoanaerobaculia bacterium | reverse complement strand
AACGAGAGCTCCTTCGTCCTGGTCGATCCCCCGCCGCGCGTGCGTTTCACCGATCTGGGAGAGAACGGCCTGGAATTCTCGCTCATTGTGTGGTTCAAGAACGTCACCGACCGATGGGATTTCATGTCTGCCTGCCGCTACCGCATTTTCGACTTGTTCAAAGACCACGACATCGAAGTCCCCTTCCCCCAGCGCACCTTCAACACGCCCTCCGGCGAAGCACTCCGCGTCCGCGTCGAAACTACCCCCGCCATCCCGCCTCACCCTCAGCGTCACAAGGAGCCCGTCCCCGTGCGCTCCGAGCCGCGCCCGTGAGCGAGCGGTGCTTCCGCCGACGAGCCACAAGCGCAAGCGCGTGGTTCTTCCTCCGACGAGCCGCAAGCGGTAGCGAACGGTTTTTCCGAGCCGCGACAGTGAGGAAGTGGTCTGGGTGGCCCGTCGCTTCAGGGCCTGTCGATTTAGCGTCCGACGCGCGGCGAACAGGTCGGTCCCCGGGGCGGCTCGTGCCGGGAAACGTTTCGGCGTTCCGCACGGCGGCGCAGTCGGTCAGCCGGTCATGTTCCGCCGCAGAGGCCGTTTGGCCGCTACGAACCCGTTTTTTTGCGGCGTGCAACTCCTCTCCCCGGCTCTCACGCCGGTTCGGAACGCACCGCAGCGCGCAGCCTCTCCTTCGCTCTGATTAACTTCCCGAGGTTGAAGGAGGTACACGCCCACAACCACTCCGTCCGAACCTTCTCCAGGCCGCGAGGCAGGAACGGCCGCAGACCCATCACCTGTTTGAGCACCGCGTTCGGCGTCTCCGCCAAGTGCGCTCGCCGAGCATACGCGGCACGCCCTTGCGGCGTGTTCATCCGCGCCGCCGCCGCGGTACGAACCTCCTCGTGTTGATCGTGCGAGACCGTGCGCCGCGCCGAGCCCTTCGTCAGGCAGTCCTTCGCCAAACCACAGCCGGCACACGACGAACACCGGTACACCCGATACACCGAGGACTCGCTGGTGCCGCGTTCCTTCGTTTGGGTCTGAAGGAGGGTCAACACCCGCCCGCCCGGGCACCAGTAGACATCCCGCCCCGCGTCATACACAAAGGCCGCCCGGTCCAGTTGACCGCTCTGCGCCCGGCGTGGAAGCTTCGCCCAATCCCCCTCGGAAACCGGCACGCTCGGGTCCGGACGCCGGACCGGATGATCCTCGGGCAACCACGTCGGCCCCACCGGCATCACCGGTTCGATCCGACGCGCCGCCAGCGCGGAAAGATGGCCGCCCGTCGCAAACGTCGAATCCGCCAGGAATGGCTGGGGCTCTTGCCCAAAGGCCGCTTCGATACGCTCCACCGCCGGGATCACCGTTTCGCCTTCACGCATCTCGTTGAGCACGTCCGCGTCCACGATCATCCCGCTCGCGCCGTCCACCGTGGCCACCGGGTTGTAGTTCGGGGCGTAGCCCCCTTCTTTGTTCGGCATGATCGCCGACTCCGGGTCCGCCACCGGAACCTTCGACGCACGCTTACGCTCGGGATGTTGCGCGTCGGCCTGCTCTGCCGCTTGCAACGCCTGACGCACACGCGCCGGACGCCGCTTCACATCACCGAACTCCCGCGGCAAGGTCGTCACCGAAACGCTGTCGCCAAACAGGTCCTTCTCACGCTCGTCGGCCTCATCCACCCCCGCCATCATCCGGTCGATCTGCTCGTCCAGCACCGCCAGACGCTGCGCCAGCGTCGCGGCCGACGCCGTCGCCGATCGGCTGCTGTTCGCCTTCACCCGCGTCCCGTCCAAGGCCAATTGGTTCAGGCTCAGCAGACCCATGACCATCGCCACCCCGCCGATCTGACGAAACAGATCCTTGAGTTCCTTCTTGAACCGAGTGCGAAAACCGCAGAACGTCGAGTGGTCGATCGTCCGACCCTCGACCAGCCACATAAAGTCCACCGCGTGACCGCAGGCCCACTCCAACCGCCGGCTTGAACGAATGCCGTGCGTCAAACCGTAGAGGATCGCACCGGCCATGACCTGGGGATGAATCGGCGGTTGACCCGCCACCAACACGTAACGCTGCTCCCAACTCGACCCGTCCAGCTCGTCCAGGATCTCCGCCAACAAACGCACCGAAGGGTCCGTCGGGATGCGGTTCCCCAACGTCTCGCGGAACAGCAGAATCTGATCCCGTGGAAGTGGAGCCTGGTTCCATCCGCTCATACCCTTCGCCTCCGTGCCTGCTACCCTGACTCTCCGACAACGCTCCAAGGGATAACCGATCCGTCTGGAAATTGATATCAAAAACCGTTCCAATTAAATCGACAGGCCCTGAAGCGGTGGGGGAGTCGAATGGTTCTTCTCGTCTCCCGTTGCGCTCGCGCATTCAGAGGTTCGACTGAACTCCCGGATGATTCGCGTCCCCCCACCCCTGAAGAAGTGGGCCACCCATCCGAAAGCGCCACGCGTCCCGCCCCTCCTCGCCGGCGTCCACTCGACAAACGCCCTGACCTGTCGCAAGCTATCGTTGGAGACTCCCCGTGCCGACGTACACATGCACTTGCGGCGCGAAGTATCGCTTCGCCGACGCTTCCGGCGGAAAGCGTAGTCGCTGCAAGCACTGCAGCGC